>JADQBU010000306.1 GCA_016278435.1 Halanaerobiales bacterium | reverse complement strand
CTATATCCATGACCCGCATGATAAGCGTATCGGCAAGACCCCCGAAATAACCGGAAACTAAACCGAGGATAGTACCGATCAGAAGAGAAATTACAACCGATACAAACCCAACAATCAGGGTCAGACGGGCTCCATAAATAATCCGGGAAAATAAATCTCGACCCATCTGGTCTGTGCCCAGTAAATAGAAATTATCCGACACATGGCTGGCCCTATTAACTGACTCTTCGTTTTTCTCTTCTATCTGCTGTTGGAAGACATTATCATCAGTGCTGCTTTCCGCACCGCTTATCCAGCCGCCTTCACTTCCATTCTGTTCACCAGTTTGATCAGACTTTCCAGTAGTCCATCCGTTATCGGAAGTCTCACTATCGTTTTCTTCTGTAGTTGTCCAGCCTGAACTGGTTTCCTCCGTGCCGGCAGCTGTCTGATCAGCAGCTCCTGAGCCATCTGACCAGCCACCGTCAACATCATTTTCGCTTTTTCCGTCAGGGCTCTGTTCCTTCTGCCCTTCAATTGTGCCCGTACCATTCTGATTGGAAAGGTCCCTCATCCAGAATGGAGGCAGAGCTTCATCTCCCCAGTTGATCTTGATTGGATCATAAGGAGCTATAACCGGAGCAAAGATAGCCATAATTACAAAAAGCAGGAGCATAACCATTCCAGCAACTGCCAGTTTGTTACGGTGAAGGCGTTTCCAGGCATCATAGGCCAGGCTGGTTTTTTGATATTTCTTATGTTTGTTATTTTCATTAGTCATAGTACACAAATCTCCCCAATTTATCAGTATTTAATCCTGGGATCCAGCAGGGTATAAGTTAAATCTGTCAGTAGATTAACAAAAACAAAAAGAAAAGCAACTGTCAGGGCCCCACCGGTAACCACCGGAAAATCACGTGTATTTATTCCATCAAGCAGCCATTTGCCCATTCCCGGCCAGGCAAAAACAGATTCAGTCAGAACAGCTCCACCCATAAAACGGCCAAACTGCATACCAAAAACCGTGACAATCGGAATGGCTGCATTCTTAATAGCATGAATAAAGATATCAAAAAACTTTAAACCCTTGGCCCGGGCTGTACGCATGTAGTCCTGCTTTAATACTTCCAGCAGGGAAGACCTGGTCATCCGGGCAATAATCGCCATCGGAATCGTACCCAGAGCAACCGCCGGTAAAACCATATGCTTGACACAGGCCCAGAATATTTTCCATTTACCGGTAAAAAGGCTCTCGAAAAGGTAAAAGTTGGTTTTTAACACATCAGGGTTTATCTCGGCCGGCATCCGCCCTGAAGTAGGTAAAATATTTAACTTTACCCCGAAAAAGAGTATTAACATAAAACCCAGCCAGTAAATCGGCATGGAAATACCGATTAAGGCTATCAGTGAAGAGAAATAATCCATAATAGTATTCTGCTTCCAGGCCGCAATAACTCCAGCAAGAAGACCTACAACTACGGCAAAGATCATAGCAAAAAAGGATAGCTCAAGGGTTGCCGGCAGTTTCGTCCCCAGCATTTCCCAGACTGAACGCCGTGACATTAGCGATTCTCCCAGATCAAGCCGGAAGATATCTGCTAAAAAGCGGCCATAACGTACAAAAAATGGATCATTTAGACCCATCTCCTCCCTGGCCTTGGCCAGTGTTTCCTCTGTTACATGTGTTCCCAGAATCATCTGGGCCGGGTCACCCGGAATCAGGTCGATCATTCCAAATATAAGAAATGACATGATAACCAGGACCGGAATTAAAAATAACAATCGTTTGAGAATATAACGCAACATAATTAACTCTCCCATTAACTAAATTTTATAAGTAAATGAATTCCATTATATAATAATAAAATCCCATTATTTGATTTTAATTAAATAATCCTGTAAAGATAATCCTGCTGACCCGCAGGAAAGGGGCCAGCAGGGTGAATTATAGTCATTCAATTAACCATATTTATTTTTTTATCCAGGTGTTTTTCAGGAAGACCTGACCAGTAGGATGAATGGTATAACCCATTACATCAGTGTCTGCACCCATGAATTTATTCATATGGGAAACTGGTACCCAGGGAGCATCATCGTGAATTATATACTGGGCAGCTTTATACAGACCTTCTCTAACCTGTTTACCTTCAGTAGTCTGCTGGGCCTGAATCAGAATCTGATGCAGGATATAGTTGTTGTAGAAAGCGATATTACCGGCACTACCGATTGTAGCATTATCACTGTCAAGCAGGACATAGATAAAGTTATCCGGGTCACCGTTGTCACCAATCCAGCCGAGTAGGGCCATATCATGTTCGCCATTTTCTGTCTTGTCAAGATAGGTACCCCAGTCATAGGTTACCAGTTCTACATTAATACCAACATCCCTCAGATTACTCTGCATAGCCTGGGCTACCCGCTTGCCGTCAGGCATGTAAGGACGTGGGTTGTTTGGATACCAGAGTTCTGCTGTAAAGCCATCGGGATAACCAGCTTTGGCAAGTAATTCTTTGGCTTTTGCCGGATCATATCCATAATCGTTTATCCAGTTATTATAACCCCAGAGAGTAGGCGGCAGCGGATTTTTAGCCGGAACTGCGGTATCACCATAAATACTCTCAATAAGAGCCTCTTTATCAATAGCCCAGTTAATAGCCTGCCTTACCAGTTTATTATCAAAAGGTTTGTGTAACTGGTTCATAGCGAGGTAAGAAACATTCATACCAGGCTGGCTTAAGAGTTTAAGATTGGCATCCTGCTGGATGGAGGATACATTCTGAGGACCGAAGTTATCGATCAGGTCCAGGTCTCCACCTTTAAGCCCCATAACCCTGGTTGTATTTTCCGGTACAACCTGGAAGACTACTTTATCCAGATAGGGACGACCGCCCCAGTAGTTCTCATTGGCTTTCAGTGTAATCTGAGAGCCATGTTCCCAGTTAACAAAGGCAAAGGGGCCGGTACCAACCGGGCTAGTTCTGAAGCCATCAACACCTTTTTCCTTCATGGCATCTTCAGATACTATAAAAGCCGGAAAACAGGCCAGGTTGTACATGAAGGGAGCATAAGGAGAACTCAGGTTAATCTTAACCTGATAGTCATTAACCTTTTCTACACTCTCAACTATGCTGTACATATAACCCCAATAAGCGAAGTCTCCCTTATGATAGGGATGGTCTTCATACATCTGGCGTTCAAAAGTAAATACGACATCATCAGCGGTAAAATCGGTACCATCGTGGAACTTGACACCTTCACGGAGTTTGAATTCCCAGGTTTTACCACCATTGGACACCCTCCAGGCTGTAGCCAGTGCAGGTTCAACTTCTGTACTACCTTCTTTAAATGCTACCAGACCTTCAAAAACATTTGTAAGTACCTTGACTGATTCACCATCAGTTACGTCAGCGGGGTCAAGCCTGACAGCATCAGAACCGCGCCCAAAAACAAGAGTTCCTCCATATTCCGCTGCTGAAACTACACCAAATAAACTTACCATTAATGCCATAACCATAACTACAACAAATAAAACATTCTTACGCAAATTAGCTTCCTCCTTCTTTCTACTAATTTTATAATGTGATATTCCCCTTATAATGTTATCAAATCTCAGGGAAATGTGCAAGAAAATTTTACTCAATATGAGTTTATTATTCTTAATTTTCTTAATAAATAGGCAACTTTTTAATATAATTTATATGAGGAAAAACAGGGTTTTTTAATAATTATTATTATTACTAATTACACTGGATTGACAGGGCTTATGGGCATTATTGACGTTATTTTCAGATAATTTTTTTCTTCACAAGGGAGGAATTTATACAATTATGAATAATATTATTTAATAAAAGGAATTTAAAAACTATTTTCATCTAAGGAGGAGTAACATGAAAAAAATACTCGCGCTTTCAACAGGTTTTATTTTACTGACATGTTTGCTACTAAGTGGTAGTGTTCTGGCACAGGATGACGGGAAAGTATCAGTCATGGGTGTCTGGGGCGGACAGGAACTGGAAGCTTTTAATAAGATGATTGAACCTTTTGAAGTTGCTACCGGGATTGATGTTCAATTTGAGGGGACCCGGGATCTTCCTACTCTCCTCACCACCCGCCTGCAGGCAGGTAATCCTCCCGATGTAGTTCAGCTTACTGGTCTCGGGATGATGAAAGGCCATGCCCAGGAAGGTGACTTGGTTGATCTGACTAAAGTCTTTGATATGGATACCTTTAAAAAAGATTATGACCAGAAATGGATCGATCTTGCCACTTATAATGATGGCATGTATGGTCTCTACATCTCAGCCGATGTCAAGAGTCTTGTCTGGTATAATCCTCAGGCTTTTGCAGAAAACGGATATAAAATACCGACAACCTGGGATGAACTGAAGGCTCTAACTGACAAAATGATAGCTAACGGACAGACTCCCTGGTCTATAGGCCTGGAATCAGGTGCAGCCAGCGGTTGGCCTGGAACTGACTGGATTGAAGATATTCTGCTCCGTACAGCCGGTCCTGAAGTCTATGATAAATGGGTAGCTCATGATATCCCCTGGACCGATGACAGAATCAAGGAAGCCTTCCAGATCTTTGGTAACATTGCCCGTGATTCCAAACAGGTATGGGGTGGACCGATAACCGTTCTGTCTACAAACTTCGGCGAGGCTGCTAACCCACTGTTTGATAATCCGCCGAAGGCCTATTTACACCGTCAGGCAAGCTTTATCACCAGCTTTATCAAGGATAATAATCCTGATCTAGAAGCAGGGAAAGACTTTGACTTCTTCCCCTTCCCACCGATCAAGAAAGAACTGGGAACTCCTGTACTTGGTGGAGCTGATATGATCAGTATGATGAATGATAATGAAGAAGCACGTAAGTTCATGAACTATCTTGCTTCTCCCGGTGCCCAGACTATCTGGATAGCTGAACTGGGTAAAATTGGTGTCAATAACCGGATCAACCCCAATGTCTATCCTGATAGTATCACCAGAAAGATCGCCGGTGTCCTCAGTAATGCTTCAGTCTTCCGTTTTGACGGTTCTGACTCCATGCCGGCAGCTATCGGTTCCGGTGCTTTCTGGCAGGGAATTCTGGATTATGTCGGTGGAACATCACTGGATAGTGTCCTGAATAATATCGAACAGACTGCTGATGAGACCTATACAACCGGTGCAGCTACCGATTAAAGTAATCTTAAAATCGGCACTTGCTGTTGGCATAGAACCGGGAGGGATCAGGTATGAATATGTTTCAAAATAAAAAGAAATGGGTGGCCCTTTTTCTGGGGCCCGCCCTTTTGATTCTGGCCTTTGTTCTTATTTATCCATCAGTACAGACTGTTATTCTCAGTTTTATGGACCAGCAGTCTGAACATTTTGTCGGAATCAAAAACTACATTTACGCCTTTACCAATCGTGATATGCTTATCTCGTTTAGAAACAATCTAATGTGGCTAATATTTTTCACAGCCGGTACTGTTGGAGTTGGTTTAATTCTGGCCATTCTAACCGACAAGATTAAATATGAAAAGTTTGCCAAGTCGGTTATCTTCTTGCCGATGGCTATATCTTTCGTGGGAGCCGGTGTTATCTGGAAGTTTGTCTATACTTTCCGGCCGCCCGGGAGTAAACAGATCGGTCTTTTAAACCAGCTGATGATCACTCTGGGCTTACAACCTGAGGGCTGGTTGATCCAGGGCCCGTGGATGAATAACCTCTCCCTGATCTTTGTCGGAATCTGGATCTGGACCGGGTTCTGTATGGTTATCCTCTCTGCTTCCTATAAGGGAATACCCAAAGACATGCTCGAAGCAGGGCGGGTAGATGGAGCCAATGAATGGCAGGTATTCCGCCATATAATCTTCCCCACAATGAAACCAACTATCGCTGTTGTGGCTACGACCATGGTCGTCAATGTACTGAAAATATTTGATGTAGTTTATGTCATGACTAATGGTAACTACCGGACAGAGGTTATAGCTAACAGGATGTATAAGGAAATGTTCCAGTATCGAAACTTCGGCCGGGCCAGTGCCATTGCCGTTGTTCTCTTTGTTTTTATTATTCCGGTAATTATCATGAATATTAAGCGGATGAAGGGGGAGGAAAGCTAATGAACCTGAGAAAAACATCCAGTAGGATATTTCTTAATATCATTATTTTGCTCTTTATGCTGATCTGGGTTCTACCAACCCTTGGGTTATTGATAACCTCTTTCCGTCCGGAAGAGGCGGTCAGTAATTCGGGCTGGTGGACCGTTCTCAATAATCCCCTTAAATTTACTCAGTTTACCCTGGAAAACTACAAACAGGTTCTTGGTTCAGCCGGAATGGATACTGCCTTTAGAAACAGTTTTTTCATTGCCATAATGGGGACTCTGTTACCTGTAATGGCAGCTGCCTTTGCCGCCTTCAGTCTGGCCAAGATTGAATTTAAAGGCCGGGGATTAGCTTATGCCCTGATTGTTGGACTGTTGGTCGTTCCCCTGCAGTTAACTTTTATCCCCATACTTAAGATCTTTAATATTCTGGGAATAGCAGGGACCTTTCCCGGACTATGGCTGGTACATACCGGTTATGGACTACCATTTGCAGTATTTATGCTCCATAATTTCTTTGTATCCCTACCGGATGATTTATTTGAAGCAGCCTATATTGATGGTGCTTCTATGTGGACGGTCTTTTACCGGCTGGCCCTACCGCTTTCGATTCCAGCCCTGGCTTCACTCATTATCTTTCAGTTTCTCTGGGTCTGGAATGATCTGCTGGTAGCCTTGATTTATCTGGGCGGAAACAGGTCAGTAGCACCACTGACGGTCCGCTTATCAAGTCTGGTAGGCTCCTATGGTCAGGACTGGCATCTGCTGACTGCAGCGGCGTTTGTTTCCATGATCGTACCACTGATCATCTTCTTCAGTCTGCAGAGGTATTTCGTCCGAGGTATTCTGGCTGGGTCGGTCAAAGGATAATCATTTATATTATTTTCTCATTCATTGAGATTTATTGATTCGTCTAAGCTCAATAAATAAGAAAAATTGGGTTCTTAATCCATGAATCGTCCTGATTCGGGATTAACTCACCACATCCCTGTGGTTCGACCCAATTTTTCTTTTTCTTTCACTAAGACTCATTGACAAAAATCTCAAACAATATCGAAAATAATATATAATGATTTTAGGTTAAAACATTAAAAATACTATGGGTCCTCCTGACCCGGGATTAACTCGCTTCGTCCATGCGACACAAGTCGATTCGTAAGTACTGGCGGTTTCCTTGCGTTTTTAGATATAGGCGCCAGTGCAGCTCGGTTGATTTTCTCCTTTCTTTTCACTTAGATTCATTATCAAAAAATTTCTACTTCATTCGCAATATATAAAAAGATTTAGGTTGGAGTTCGAGTTCATACGCTGGTCCGTGAGGGCCAAGTGCTGGAAGCGAGGGGGAGAATGTCCCGAGCGGAAGAGTGAGACTCATTAACAACAAATCTCAAACAATATCGAAAATAATATAAAAAGATTTGAGTTGGAGTTCGAGTTCATACGCTGGTCCGTGAGGGCCAAGTGCTAGAAGCGAGGGGGAGAATGTCCCGAGCGGAAGAGTGAAACTCATTAACAACAAATCTCAAACAATATCGAAAATAATATAAAAAGATTTGGGTTGAAGTTCAAGTTCATACGCTGGTCCGTAGGGCCGAGCGAAAGAGTGTGGTTTCTGAAAAGAAATCACACTTTTTTTATTTTCAGGCAGGGTTTTATGAAGATAAGTAGAATAAAAATAGTAACACGAATTTGTTTATTGTGTTATCATGAAAGGAGGTAATTACAATATCTAATTTAAAGCGATTCGGGGTCTCTGTGGAAGAGGACCTGTTAGAAAAATTTGACCATTTAATCAAGGATACTTATCACAACCGCTCAGAAGCAATCCGGGATCTTATCAGGGAAAAAATTTCCCGGGATATCAGCCAGCAGGAAGATAAAGAAGTTATAGGGAGTCTGGTTGTTATCTACGACCATCACCAGCGGGAATTGACCGAAAAAATGCTGGAAATCCAACACCAGTATCACCACCTTTTTCAGTCCACCATGCATCTCCATCTTGACCATAATAACTGTATGGAGATTATTGCTGTCAGGGGAAATCTAGGCAAGTTAAAGCAAATAACCCAGAAACTGGTCGGTTTAAAGGGTGTTAAATTAGGCAAACTGACGATTACTGCTATAGATAAAGTATTTTAATTTAAAACACCAGCTGGAAGTACTGAATATTGTCATGGAAGAGGTTAGAAATAGAAACATCAGTACCTTGATGACTATCCACGACTTAAGTCTGGCTGCCAGATACTGTGATAAGTTTGCCATGCTCAGTAATGGTGAGCTCTATGCCGCTGGTGGACCTGAAATTATAAACCAGCATAACATTCAAACCGTTTATGGTGTAAAAGTATCTGTTATGAATCACCGTGGAAGAAAATTAATTATACCTGAGGAACCGTTAAATTATTTTTAGCCCTTCTTTCTTGCTGGCATAATCCCCATTAATACCAGGGCAGTAATTATTCCATAAATATCAGCTTTGAGATCCTTAAGTTCCGCTACACGGTAGGGCAAAGGATACTGGATAGCTTCAATCACAATTCCAATCACTATTGAAAATACTGCCGCCCGGGCTATTGCCCCCCGGCGGGAACAACCCCTCCCCCTGGCATACCAATAATACAGAACGGTTAGAAAAAAAAGACTGCCCAGGTGCTGCCAGAACTCTCCTGGGAGTAGATAAAGGGGTGCCGGGTTTTTATCAGCAGGCATTACCGCAAAGGTTATAATGAAAATTAGATATATGATAACTACCATTAATCTGTATCTAGCTTTAATCACAAAAACCCTCCCACTTATATTTAGTTATTATTTTAAAACTTTTATTTAATTATATAATAAACCACCGTTTTTATGCAATAATTTATCAAAACATAGGCCCTGTCATCCGTCTATTTATATTTTTTGTAATGTTTTACTAATTATATGTTATAATATACATATAGAGGCAGATATATCCTTAAATATTTATATATTTTAATCCACCCTGATTTTACCGAAAGAAAGGTAGGTAAACAAAAATGGAAGAAACCAAAAATATAATAGATTCAATGTACACCAGGCTCGAAAATTTTTTAAAAACAGAAACGGTTATAGGTGAACCTCTCATTATCAATGATTCTATAAAACTGGTACCCATTATCACAGCCTCATTTGGAATGGGCGGGGGTTATAGTGAAGGTAACAAGAATGGCGGTGGATTTGGGTGTAAAATTTCTCCAGAGGCAATTCTCGTGATAAAAGATGAAAATGTTGAAATACTGCCTGTTAAAAAGAAGAACTCTTCCCTTGACAAACTCTTTGAAAATGTTCCCGATCTCCTATCTAAAATCCAGAAAGATAGAGAAAAAGAAGCTGTAAATAATAAGTCAAAATAGCAGAGAGTCCTGCTTAAACCAGGAAGATATAGATAAAAAATCCCGGCTGTAAATCACCAGGATTTTTTAGGAGGAGTATATGAGAGTGAACCTGCTTTATAAATCTTTATAAATCTATTCAAGAAAATCTTCCCTGATAGGAGTAAGGACATCAACTATTATTCCATCTTCCAGAGCCTTAACTCCATGTTCCTATTTGATTTCTGCTGATACCTGCTGAAGAACCCTGACTAATTCCCCACTGTGGACCAGCTCTTTTACCTCCTTCAGCTCGGGGTAGAGAATCCTATCTTCATCCAGCCTGGGGACCAGTTCTCTTACTTTCTGGTAGATTACCCTGCTTCCAGCTCCCAGTTTAGTTCCAGCACTGGAACTGGCGCTGCGCAGATCAATCCCCTGACAGGCCGTGATCAGTTCAATGGCCAGTATCTGTTCCACATGAGAAATAATCTCTCTTGCTTTACGGGCACTGATAGAACCCATACTGACATGGTCCTCTTTATTGGCTGAAGTCGGAATGGAATCAATGCTGGCAGGACTGGCCAGCACTTTATTCTCTGCTACCAGCGAGGCGGCCGTATATTGAGCAATCATATACCCGGAATTGAGTCCCCCCTTTCTGGTCAGAAACATATCAAGTCCATTATTCAGGTTAGCATCAAGCATACGGGCAGTCCTGCGCTCCGAAATATTTCCCAGTTCACTGACCGCAATTGCCAGATAATCCAGTCCCAGAGCCAGAGGCTGTCCGTGAAAGTTACCACCTGAGAGGACCTTGTTCTGTTCTGGAAAGAAAAGAGGGTTATCGGTTACCGAGTTCAGTTCCCGGGAAATTATCTGGTTGACATGGGTCAGTGCATCCCGGCTGGCTCCATGAACCTGAGGCCCACAGCGCAGAGAATAAGCATCCTGAATATGCCCCTCCTGTTCTCTCAAGGCCAGCTGACTCCCCGCTGTAAGTTGCCTTATATTTTTAGCTGATTGAATCTGACCGGGGTGAGGCCGGAGCTTATGAATATCAGGGTCAAAGGCAGCCAGTATTCCCTGCATGGCTTCCAGAGACAGGGCCAGGGCTAAATCGGCATGGATAACCAGATTATTGCTGTCATGTACTGCCAGCACCCCATAACCACCCATCATCTGGGTACCATTGATCAAAGCCAGGCCTTCCTTACTGCCAAGTCTAACCGGCTTTAATCCCTTCTCTACCAGAGCCTGCTCGCCTGTAATTAATTCTCCATCTACATATGCCTTCCCCTTACCCAGCATAACCAGAACCATATGAGAAAGGGGTATCAAATCACCACTGGCTCCAACCGAACCATGTTCGGGTACCCAGGGGATAACCCCCTGGTTGATCATCGCCAGCAGTAACTGCAGGGTTTCCAGTCTGATTCCCGAATATCCGCCGGCCAGGGCATTTGAGCGCAGGAGCATCATGGCTTTTACCACTTCCCGGGGCAAGGGGTTTCCACAGCCGGCGGCATGGCTTTTAATCAGGTTTTCCTGTAGTTCGATAATCTTATCAATACAGATCCTGCGGTTACTGAACCTTCCAAAACCGGTGGTTACCCCGTAAACTATCTCTTCTTCCTCCACCAGTTTATCGACCATCTCCCGGGCTCTGTTAATATTTTTTACAGTACTATCACTCAATTCAACCCGTTCTCCACCTCGAACTACCCGTATAACCTGCTCAATAGTCAGATCACTACCTGTCAGTTTAATCATTTTACCCGTCCTTTCCCACTTTAATTAACTAACAAAAAAAAGATGGAGCCCTTACTGGGTCCCATCTTTTTTTAATCCTTTTATTTCTCTTCCGTTTATGTGATTTTTTAAAACGGCTCTTTTTATTATCAATCTTATCACACCGGCCTTCATTAACCCATTAATATCTTCCCGATAATAAGCAGCAGCTCTTATATTATATTTATTCTTTAAAGCAGGCTTAAATTCCTTTTTTTCAGTAACTGCCAGGTTAGCAGTATATTTTTAAGTTAACCTTTAATTTTCTTTAAAGTAATTTCCTCCATCTCTCCAGCCAGTCTCTCTCCCTCTTGCAATATATTTTGAGCTTCCTCTTCCAGTGCAGCTGTTTCCTTTTTATCCTGGAGAGAACTGGTATTGATAATAACATTATAATAACCTGCTTTAATTGCTGCTAACCCCATCAGCCCGGCCACCCCGATATCAGAGATAGCATTGGGATTTCCTTTCTCTATAACCTCTCTACCTATTTTAAGCAGTTTAAGCCCGGTTTTCATCGTCTGTAATGGGGTTAAAGTAGCTTTCTTGATGGCAGTCCGGATTGCCCTGCTCCTTTCTTCCCTCTGTTCTTTCGTTTCTTTCGGCATCCTGAAGGCAGCCATTACCTGGTTAAAGCTGTCAGCATCTTCATCGATTAAAGCCAGAGATTCTTCTCTCAGGCTGTTGACCGTATCCAGGTTCTCTGCAAGTTCCGGACTATTGGTGAGATTAATTACCATCGAAATCAGAGCAGCACTCAGTCCAGCACCGAGCCCGGCTACACTACCTCCACCGGGGGCCGGGGAGCCAGAGGCCAGTTCTTCAATAAAGTCCTTAAGTTTATAATCAATCAGTTTCAT
>JADQBU010000263.1 GCA_016278435.1 Halanaerobiales bacterium | reverse complement strand
GGGGGCAGATATATGAACATTGATTACATTGTATACAATTTTCTGTCTGCCACTGGGGAACCATTACTGCTATGCCCCTTTTTTCATAAGCAGTTGTGCCCAGTGGGAATGTCCCATCTTCCATCCCTTTGAAAACACTGACCGGAAGTTCATCTCCTTCTCTACGGGCTGCTGGTCTTTTTATTCGTGTCATAAACTCTGGTTCGTCTTTGACAGGATAATCCTCCTCCTTATCTTCAGCATTTTTCCAGTGTTCCGGTACATCAATTCGTACTAGTTTTTCCAGGGCTTTATCGACGGCCTGATAATTCATATCTACAATTTTTTGTCCCTTTTTACCATAGGTTTTATCTATGAACTCCTTTAGATATTTAACTGCATCATCTACAGGAATAACATCTGTTAATTTAAAGAATACTGTCTGCATTACCATGTTAATTCGATTATTTAAGCCAACTTCCCGGGCTACACTGACTGCATCGATTATATATAAATCAATATTCTGGTCAGCGATAAATCTTTTAATGGAAGCCGGTAGTTTTTCATCTAATTCCTCCGGGCTCCAGGGACAGTTCAGAACAAAAGTTCCATTTTCCTTTAATCCTGTCAGGAGATCATAGTGATATACATAGGATTTGTTATGACAGGCTACATAATCTGCATCATAGACCAGATAAGAAGATTTAATTGGTTTATCACCAAAACGAAGATGAGAGATTGTAGTACCACCTGATTTTTTACTATCATAGGAAAAATAACCCTGGGCATAAAGGTCTGTTTTATCACCGATTATCTTGATCGCCATCTTATTGGCGCCAACAGTTCCATCCGATCCTAATCCCCATAACCGGCAACTTATCGTACCTGCCGGTGAAGTATCCACAATATCCTCTTCAGGCAAAGAGGTATCTGTTAAATCATCGACTATTCCGATTGTGAAATGATTTTTAGGATTATCTATTTTAAGATTATTGAAGACCGATAAAATTTGAGAAGGCCTGACATCCTTCTGACCCAGCCCATATCTACCACCAATAATAACTGGCTGCTTTTCTTGGTCATAGAAAAGTGTCTTTACATCCTCATATAGAGGTTCTCCTAAAGAACCCGGTTCTTTGGTTCTATCAAGTACAGTTATTTTCTTAACTGTTTCCGGGAAAACATTGAAGAAGTATTTGGCGGAGAAAGGTCGATAAAGATGAACTTTAATCATTCCCACTTTTTCACCTTTGTTCAGCAAATAATCGACGACCTCTTCAACTACATTACAGCCTGAAGCCATGGCAACAGTAATATGTTCAGCATCATTAGCTCCATGATAGGTGAAAGGTTTATACTCACGTCCTGTTGTTTCACTTATTTTTTTCATATACTCAGCTACGATATCAGGTACTTTTTCATAGAAACGATTTCCTGATTCTCTCTGCTGGAAGTAGAGGTCAGGGTTTTGAGCAGTGCCTCTAAGTACTGGTCTATCTGGATTTAGTGACCTATTTCTGAATTCCTTTACTGCCTCGTAATCCAATAGTTGGTCAAAGACATCATAATCAATAACCTCAACCTTATTAATCTCATGTGATGTTCTAAAACCATCAAAGAAGTGTAAGAAGGGAATTCGGGATTTTATGGCTGAGAGATGAGCTATTCCAGCAAGATCCATCACTTCCTGGACACTACTGGAAGCAAGTATGGCAAAACCAGTTTGTCTGGTTGCCATTACATCTGAATGCTCACCAAAAATTGATAGGGCATGAGTAGCTACAACCCGGGCGCTGACATGAAATACCCCGGGTAAGAATTCCCCTGAGATCTTGTACATATTGGGGATCATCAGGAGCAATCCCTGGGAAGCAGTATAAGTTGTCGTTAATGCTCCCCCCTGTAAAGATCCATGAACAGTACCAGAAGCCCCTGCTTCTGATTGCATTTCAGTTACTCTTACCTGTTGACCAAAGAGGTTCTTTTTACCCTGGGCAGACCAGAGGTCTACCATCTCTGCCATCGGTGAAGAAGGGGTAATCGGATAAATTGCTGCTACATCAGTAAATGCATATGAAACATAAGCAGCAGCTTCATTACCATCCATCGTCTTTATTTTTTTAACCATATTTTCTACCTCCATTTTTATTGTTTTGAAAAGGGAAGAATCAAATATCCTGGAAACTGGTATGTTAAATATCACAGTTTTAGTTTAATTGCCTTTTTATTATGCCTTTTTCTATAGTGTAAACAGTAATTACAATATCATTCCCTAAATATTAGTTTATAATAGCTAATAATTGGTATTTTGATGATTTAGGTAGAAATATGCAGTTTAACAGTTAAGATTTCATGCTATCTTGTATTTATAACATACCATGTACCGGTATTATGTAATAAAAAGAACTCATATAATGGAAAATAATCAGGGGATAGAGTAGGTTTTCGGAAGTTAATTTAGTTGGTTAAGGAGAGATTGAAAGTGAAATCCCTTTTCCCATGGTCCTTGAAGAAATAAAAGATAGAAGGCAAGAGAAATGGGTTTCATATTACTGGGTATTTTATCCACATTTTTGCCTGTTAATAACTTTTGGGTTATTTCTATAAAAAAAGTGGGGAAACTCTATATAGGGAAACTATTGACAAACTCTGGAGATTATGATATCTTAATAATATACCATTAGGGGGTAAAGGTATTTTAATAAAACTTCAGTCTGTGAGAAATAATAAGTTACAGTACTTTAAAGAATGGAGGTAAAAATATTATGCAGAGAACAATAGAGATTCATGGAATGTCTTGTGGACATTGTGAAGGACGGGTAAAAAAGGAACTGGAAGCGATTCCAGGTGTAGAGTCAGCCGAAGCCAGTGCAGAAGATGAAAAGGCAGTAGTTAAATTATCAAAAGATGTAGATGAGGAAAAACTCAAAGCGGCAGTCAAAGAAGCAGGATATGAGTTTGTAAAGTTTACGGAATAAAAAATAAAAAAAATCAGGGACTGCTCCAGAAAGGAGTGGTCCCTTTTCCAACATCTGGATATATTTTTTAAATTACTGAATATTTTTATTATAGAAAGTGTTGTTTTTCTTGACAAAAACAGGTAAAGATGCTATCTTTAATTTATATACCATAGTTGGGTATTATATTTTAAATTAAAAAGATAGGGTGATTATATGAATTCTTTATGTGACCTTGACAAAAAAGATCTTGATTTGAGATTAAAACGTATAGAGGGACAGGTGCGCGGTATTCAAAGAATGATTGATGAGGATAAATACTGTGTAGATATATTGACACAAATTAATGCTGTTCGTGGTGCCCTGAAGAAGGTTGGGCTAAAAATACTTGATAAACATACACACGGATGTGTACAGCGCGCTATTAAGAATGATGAAGGTGATGCAGTAATAAATGAGTTAATGGATGTTCTTGCAAAATTTACTGATTGAAATACTTCGAGCACAGTTTTGGAAGTTATAGTTTTATATAGTATTTAACTTAAACAGGCGATTAGCCTGTTTTTTGTTATTAATTAACAACAAAATTACATTAGAATTTAATTAAAAAACTTTTAAAAACTTGACTATTATAATGAAAAGTGGTATCTTTATATTAATACAATATACCTAGTACGGGTACTTGGTAATTAATGAAATAATGGAGGAATAATAGATGAGTTATGATTATGGGTTATGGGGTTTAGTCCTGGCTAATTTACTTTTTGTAATAATATTTTTATTTAGTTTTATTAAACCCCGGAAAAAATATGAATGGAGATCAATGGGGGCTGTCAGTGGCTTCTTTGTCGCTTTATTTGCAGAAATGTATGGCTTTCCTTTAACTATTTATCTTTTTTCATCGGTTTTTGGTTATAAGATTCCTGTAATTAATCCCTATCAACATACTAATGGTCATTTACTTGCTGTATTTGGAGTTGGAGTAGAAAAAGCTATTCTTGTCTGTCAGTTTGGAAGTTTATTATTTATGATAGGTATGGTAATTATAGCTATTGGGTGGAGGAAGATTCATAAAGGACAGGGTAATCTGGTTAAAGACGGAATATATCGGTATATAAGGCATCCACAGTATCTGGGGATTTTTTTAATGATGATCGGGATGTTAATACAATGGCCGACAATAATTACTTTAATTATGTTTCCGGTTTTAGTTGTAACCTATTATAGATTAGCTAAAAGAGAAGAAGAAATTATGGTAAAAGAATTCGGGGATGAATATCTGGAATACAGGGAAAGGACGCCGGCTTTTATACCGTTTTTTAGTAAATCAGAGAAATCCATTATAAGTAATTAAAAAAATTACTGATAAAAGAAAGGGACTTTATATGTCAAATAAAAAGGGTAGTTATCAGGGACATTTTCTAATGATATTTATTGGTTGTTTAATTATGTTTGGGGGACTCTTTCTACTGGGGAGGGGCGGAAGTAATAACTGGGCATTTTTATTAATTTTACTCTGCCCGCTAATGCATATTTTTATGATGAGAGGTCATATGAGCCATGGTAAACAGGAAGAAGATGGTGAAAATCATCAGCATCACTTAAAAGATGCATCAGACCAAAGTGAGGTTTAACAATTTTAAGGGGTGTATTGAAAATGTATAGAAATTTTAAAGAAGCAAATAAAATGGAAGAAAATAGGTATATAATGATTAATTCGGCTAAAGAGAATGGTCTATCCTATCCGGAAGTATTGAGACTTTCTCAGCAGTTAGATAATATAATAATGAAATTTTACAGGAAGATTTATATCTGATAAAATTTTCTTCAGGCGCTGAGGCCCGGCTTATATAAGCCGGGCCTCAGCAATTTTAACTTGTAACAAATAATCTTTGAATTGTATTTCAAATTACTTGACAAACTAGAAGAGAAGTGTTATATTGTAAATAACATACCATATAGGGGTATAAAGTATTAAAGATATGAGATATATCCGGAGGTGTAAAAAAGATGGCAGAAAAAGGATTAAAGAAAGCAACATTACAGTTAGAGGGGATGAGCTGTGCCAGCTGTGCTCAGACTATTGAGAAAGCATTAAATAAAGCTAAAGGTGTAAAACAGGCCCAGGTGAACTTTGCTGCTGAAAAGGCCTATGTAGAGTTTGATCCAGCTGAAGTTGATGAAGAAAAACTGGCTGAAGTAGTAAGGAGTACAGGTTATGATGTAAAAGATGAACGGGAGAAGATTACACTTAAAATAGGTGGGATGACCTGTGCCAGTTGTTCAGCAGCAGTGGAGAAGTCCCTAAACAAGGCTGAAGGTGTATATACAGCCAGTGTAAACATAGCCACTGAGAAAGGGACGGTTGAATATGACCCGACAGTAATAACCCGACAGGACTTTAACCAGATAGTAGCAAATGCCGGTTATGAAGTAATCGGGGTTGAAGGTGATGAGAGCACTGAAGCTGAAGAAGATAATGATTTAAAGAAAGTAAAGGAAGCCAAAAGGAAGATGTGGGGGACCTGGGCTTTTACCATACCGATTATCATCTGGATGATACCGGATATGGTATTTGGGATAGCCTGGCCCAATCAGATGATATATGATTTAGGAATGGTCATTCTTGCTATACCACCGTTATTTTTATTTGGTAGGAAGACTTTTGTAACTGCCTACCGGGCAGTAAGCCATGGTGGAGCCAATATGGATGTGCTGATAGCAATTGGAACCGGGGCCGCCTTTATCACCGGTCCGGCGGTATTTTTCACTCCGATAGCTAATTATGCCGGGGTAGCCGGAATGATTATGGCCTTTCACTTAACAGGTAGATATATAGAAGAGACGGCCAAAGGACGGGCTTCACAGGCGATTAAAAAGCTGCTGGAGCTGGGGGCCAAGACAGCTACAGTCATAGTAGATGGTGAAGAAAAAGAGATACCGATAGAGGATGTACAGCCGGGAGATGTAATGCTGATTAGACCCGGAGAGAAGATACCGACCGATGGGGAGATAATAGAAGGTAAGACAACAGTTGATGAATCGATGGCTACCGGGGAATCAATGCCGGTAGAAAGGACAGTTGAGGATGAGGTAATCGGAGCTACAGTCAACCAGAACGGTCTGATTAAAGTAAAGGCGACCAGGGTAGGTAAAGATACCTTCTTATCTCAGGTTATCAAGATGGTTGAGGAAGCCCAGGGGACCAAAGTACCCATCCAGGAGTTTGCCGACAGGATAACCGGGATTTTTGTGCCGGCTGTACTGATAATTGCAGCAGCCACCTTTATTCTCTGGTTGGTATTCCCGGAAGAGTTAAGAAGTGTTGGCATCTGGGCCCAGAGTTTTTTACCCTGGGTTAATCCCCATCTGGGAGTATTTACACTGGCTATTTTTGCTACCATAGCCGTACTGGTAATAGCCTGTCCCTGTGCCTTAGGTCTGGCCACACCGACAGCGTTGATGGTAGGAAGTGGAATTGGGGCTGAAAACGGAGTATTAATCCGTAAAGGAGAAGCCATTCAGACCATGAAAGATGTGCATACCATAGTCTTTGATAAGACAGGGACGATAACCAAAGGTAAACCAGAGGTAACAGACCTGGTAACAGCCAACGGTACGAGTGAGGAAGAACTACTGCAACTGGCAGCCAGTGTAGAGGCCGGTTCTGAGCATCCGCTGGGAGTAGCCATTGTCAATGGAGCTAAAGACAGGGACCTTCAGATAAAAGAGATAGAAGACTTTGGAGCAGTAACAGGAAAAGGTGTTACGGCAAAAATAGATGGTAAAGAGGTACTGGTAGGCAGCCGCAGGTTAATGGAAGAAGCAGGCATAGATACAGCCGGCCAGGAGAGTGAAATGGTCCGCCTGGAAGAAGAGGCCAAGACAGCGATGCTGGTGGCAAGTAAAGATAAGCTGCTGGGAATAGTAGCTGTAGCAGATGCACTCAAGGAAGACTCAGTCAATGCCATCAGGGAATTACACAAACTGGGCCTACAGTCAGCGATGATAACTGGAGATAATGAAAGGACAGCAAAGGCCATAGCCAGAGAAGTCGGGATAGATCATGTAGTTGCCGAAGTGCTACCCGATGGTAAGGTAGATGAAATCATGAAACTACAGGATAAATTTGGGATAATAGCCATGGTAGGAGACGGAATAAATGATGCCCCGGCTTTAACCCAGGCCAATGTCGGGATAGCAATTGGAACAGGAACAGATATAGCGATTGAATCATCAGATATAACTCTGGTCCGTGGGGATCTTTCAGCAGTAATAACAGCAGTTAAATTATCACGGGCCACCTTCAGGAAGATAAAGCAGAACCTTTTCTGGGCCTTTATCTATAACAGTGTAGCCATACCCTTTGCTATCCTGGGGTTATTACATCCGGTAATTGCTGAGATATCGATGGCAACCAGTTCTATCAGTGTAGTAACTAATGCTAACTTATTGCGCAGGGTGGATGTACAGCCCAGTTATGAAAGCAAATAAAGAAGATAAAGTGTTAGCATTAACATGGTCTTAAAATCCGGGGGATGAGTAGTTTTCTATATATCTTATCCCCCTTTATATAGATCTTCTTTATACCCTCCGGGGGTAAATATAACAATTATATAACATATAAAAAGTAAGGAAGGAAACCAGTTAAATGGATTATAATAAGCAGGTTAGTATTTTAGAAGAGTATATAAGAAATGGCGAAAAGCAGAAAGATAATTTGCGACTGGGACTGGAATTAGAACACTTTGTGCTGGATAAAGATACACTTACAGCAATTCCCTATTTTGGTGAGATGGGTGTTCAGGAAATTTTAACTGAACTTGCCCAAAATGACTGGCAGCCGGAATATGAAGAGGGGTTTATTCTGAAATTAAAGAAGAAGGATGCAGTCATAACACTTGAGCCTGGATCCCAATTGGAAATAAGTATTTCTCCATTTAAATCTATTAAGAGTATAAAAAATGTTTATTTCGCATTTCTGGAAGAAATTATTCCTGTGCTTAATAGCAGGGGAATGGTACTGATGAATCTAGGTTATCAACCTGTGAGTAGTATTAGAGATATTCCATTAATACCGAAAAAGAGATATAAATATATGTATAATTATCTGGGAAATAGGGGTATTTATGCTCACAACATGATGAAAGGCACTGCTTCACTCCAGGTGAGTATTGATTATACCGATGAGCTTGATTATAAGAAAAAGATACAGGCAGCCTATTTTTTATCACCATTAATCTATACAATATTTGACAATGGACCTTTTTTTGAAGGAAAAACTATTGATAAGGGTAGTATAAGGTCTTATATCTGGGAAAACTGTGATCAGGCGAGATGTGGTTTAATTAAAGGAATCTTTAATAAAAATTATTCTTACCGGACATATGCAAAATATATACTTGGAATTCCACCTATTATTTACATGATGGGAGATGATTTAGTTTTTACAGGTGATAAACTCAGCAAAGAAATATTTGACCCCTATAATTATACAGATTTAGAAATTAACCATTTGTTTTCAATGGCTTTTCCTGATATCAGGACAAAGCAGTTTCTGGAAATTAGAATGAGCGACTCATTACCATTTCCCTATAATTTTGGTTTTCTGGCTTTGATTAAAGGATTATTTTACAATACTAAAAATCTAGATTATTTATATGAAATGGCAAAAAGATTGAATAAAATCTCATACAAAGTAATAAAAAATAAAATTAAAACAAGGGAACTGACAACTTTTCTTAATGATAAGTTATTAGTTGAGTACTTTCTAGATGAAATATTAGTACGGGCAAGAGAAGGTCTTGAACAGGAAGAAAGAAAATATCTTGACTGTCTCCTGGATTTATTTAAAGATGGTTTAACCTTTAAAGAGGCAGTGTTTCAAGAATTGACCTGGTTTATAGGCGGGCCACGACTGCCAGAATTGTAGAAGAAGCTGATAGGGCCTCTGATTTTATTCAGGCTTATTTAGATGGGGGCGTCTATGTGGGCAGGGATTATTCTGAAAATAAGTGGAATCAGCTTTTAGAACAGGTAAAAAAGGATAATTATCTGATTCAGGAGTTTATAGATATTCCCCAGATAGAGATGCCGGTTTTCAAAAACAATAAAATTTATTTCGAAGAATTTGGTTATCAACTTGGTGTTTATATGTATGATCAAGAGATCAGTGGATACTACACCCGGACCGGACGCAAAAATATAATTGGTTCCAGGGGAGAGAGTTTTATAGCAGTGAATTATTTAGTGGATTCTGATTAATAATAAATTTAAGAAACTGAAGAGGTGAAATAGATATGTATAAACTGGAAGATGGAATAATAAAACTTGAAAACGGTGTTATAAAAGAAGGCTTGATTGCTGTTGCCAGTGGTAAAGGTGGAGTCGGTAAGTCGACAGTTACTGTTAATTTAGCTATAGCACTGGCTGAAATGGGGAAAAGTGTAGGCATATTAGATGCTGATGTCCATGGTTTCAGTATACCAAGAATAATTGGTCTTAAAGACAGTGTGAAGGTTAAAGATAAAAAATTAATTATTCCTCCTGTGGTCAATAATATTAAAGTTATTTCTATGGGTTCGTTTACATCTGAAAAGAGCCCTGTAGTCTGGAGGGCGCCTTTACTGTCGGGTGCATTGCAACAGTTCTTACAGGAGGTTGAATGGGGTGAATTGGATTATCTTCTACTGGATTTACCACCGGGAACCGGTGATATGGCTCTGGATATAATGCAGAAGTTACCCCATGCAGAACTTCTTGTTATCACAACACCCCAGACAACAGCTGTTAATGTTGCCGGAAGAATAGGTAAAGTCGCTGAAGGACTGGATATAGATATAATAGGTATTATAGAAAATATGTCTTACTATCAGTGTTCTGATTGTGGAAATAAAGAGTTTATCTTTGGCCAGGGTGGGGGTCAGAAGCTGGCTGAGGAGTTAAATACAGTTCTACTGGGGCAGTTGCCTTTGGATATAAATACAAGACAGGGAAGCGACCAGGGTTTACCGATTGTAAAAGAAGACCCTGAAGCTGAAATAAGTCAAAGATACAGAGAAATATCAGGTAAAATTGATTCAAGAGAGCATAAATTTGATCCCAATAAAAAGCCATTAGCCTTGAGTGATGGCCTCGCCTGTCATTAAATATAAATAATAAGAAAGTATGGAAAAGATTATTATCTAATTAAAGGACTGGGAGTTTTAGGTGTTATGTACTTATTTGGGATGGGCTTTATATTACCATTAAATAATATAGTACCACAAATTCGCAGTGATACAGCCAGTTTGCTTGGCCATATAATTTCATATACAATAGCGGCCATAGTAACTTCTTATATAGTTAATAAATACAGTGAATTTGAAATAATATGATAAAAAGAACAATTGTAAGTTTATACTACTAAAATAATTGGAGTGATGATAGTATGCCAGAAGGAATATTTGCTATATTACCACCTTTAGTTGCTATAATCTTAGCCTGGGCTACAAAACAGATTATACCGGCTTTACTGACAGGTTTACTTGTTGGTTCTTTCCTGGTAGAACCGGGATTGTTAACCGGGTTAGCTAAAATGATCGAATATGTTGAAGCTACTTTTTTAGATCAGGGGAATCTGGATGTTCTTTTATTTCTTTATGTTTTTAGCGGTTTTGTAGGATTACTGCATATGTCAGGGGGAATTCGAGGATTTGCCCGCTGGGTCGGCAAGAAAACAGAAAATAAAAAAGGGACATTACTTGCACTCTGGGCCACGGAAATAGTCACTTTTCTTGACTGTGCTTACCGGGTAGTGGCAACAGGTATGATCTTTAAACCACTGGTAGATAAAAGGGGCATTTCCCGGGAAAGACTTGCTTTTATGCTTAATAATTCGGCCAGCCCGGTGGTAATAATGATACCTATTGCGACCACCTTTGTCGGCTTTATGGTGGGAACGGTGGCAACTGGATTAAAAGTAGCAGGTATAGGTAGTTCACCATATATAACTTTTTTAAAGAGTATTCCTTTTAATTTTTTTAGTATTGTTTCTATACTGGTCGTACTTTTTTCAATAATCTTCGATTTTAATTTTAAAAAAATGCGGGAACTGGAAAGAGATGAGTCTCGCAGAGAATTGAGGAATGATTCCAGTAATATTACCAGCAGACCGGCTATGGATATGGAAATGGGTAATATGGACGGTATGGAAATGATGGGTATGAATAATGAGAATTCTAAAGCCAACAATAGAAATAGTCATATTTTAAACCTGGTAATTCCTATATTGTTGCTTTTGCCATTAAGTGTATATATGATGTGGTGGACAGGTCAAGATGAAGCAGGTACTTTCATGAGGGCAATTATTAATGCAGAATCATCCCGGGCCATGTTTTTAGCTCTGGTAATTACAACTATTCTGGCTGCTGTAATCTATTTATTTCAGGGCTTTTCTTTAAAGGAACTGACAAACAGTTTCTTTAAACAGGCCAATAAGATTATTCATACAATTGCTATTCTGGCAGTAGCCTGGCCGATTGCAGATGTAACTAAAGACCTGGGGTTACCGCGCTTAATAACAACAACTATGGGTGATAACTTATCAGGGCCATTTGTGCCGGTGATTACCTTTATAGTTACAGGTTTGGTTGCTTACTTTATCGGCTCATCCTGGGGCTCATTTGCCTTATTAATGCCAATATCAATCCCTCTGGCAGCAATTACTGGAGGGTCCATACCGATGGCAATCGGTGCAGTTTTCGCCGGGGGAACCTTTGGGGATGTGACTTCACCATTATCGGGGATGACTGTAATGGCTGCAGGAGCTGCAGAGGCAGATCATATGGAATATGTTGAAGCACAGATGCCATATAATCTAACTGCGTTTTTTATAGCTGCGTTATTGTTTCTTGTAGTTCCCATATTTATATAAGGAAACTCTCTGAAAAATTTGATATACAAAGCATAAAAGTATATTAACAAAAAATTGAGTACATATATAAGTTTTTTAATTAAATTCATAATTAATTCATAATTGATTGTTATACTTTAATTACGGCATAAGGGTATATGGTATATATTAATAAACAAGGAGGGAATATAAATGTTAAAAAATAAGTTGTTTAATTTGTTTTTTATAGAGATCGGAAGAG
>JADQBU010000268.1 GCA_016278435.1 Halanaerobiales bacterium | reverse complement strand
GAGATTCCTATATTATTTATTTTCCCTGCTTCTTTCATTTTTTTATAGGCCTCATAAGCTCCACCTGGTTCTAATATTTGATTAAGTTCTTCCTCTGTTTTTACTCCATGCATAAAGATAAGGTCAAGACTATCAGTACGCAGATTATTCATGCTCCTATTTATGTCAGCAAGGGCTCCTTCTCTATCCCGGGAACTGGTTTTACTGGCCAGAATAATTTCAGCTCTTCTTTCTGCTACTACTGGTCCTATTTTTTTCTCCGATTCCCCATCCCCATAATCGGCGGCTGTTTCAATATAATTACCTCCCTGGTCAAGATAACTGTTTAAAAGATATCTGGCCTCATCTGCCGGAATTTCCAGAAGATGGAAACCGCCAAATCCAAGAATACTTACTTTCAACCCGGTATTACCAAGTTTTCTTTTTTCCATGGTTATCACTCCCGTAAAGAATAATCCAGATTATAAATCCACTGGCTTTCATCATCCTATATATTCCATTTTATTATATATATCAAGCCTGTACAAGTATAATCTGACTTTAATTGAAGTTATATTTATCAAATCAAGGGAAATACTATTTACCGGGAGTGACAAAATATGATAAAATTGGGTGCAAGAATAATTAACTACCAGGAAAAAATAGTCCAGTTTAAAGTCTTTGCTTATAATAAAAAAAATATCAGTGTAATAATTGAGATCAAGGGAACCCAGTACCAGATTCCAATGCATGAGAATCACAATATATATTCTGTTGTAGTACCCATTACAGATCTGGATAAAGAATATGACTGCAAAACAACAAATATTTTATATGGATTTAAAATAGAAGGCAAAATTTATCCTGACCCATATTCCAGTTACCAACCCGGAGGTGTACATGGTCTTTCTCAACTTATAGCTCAAGAAAAATATTGCTGGACTGACCAGAACTGGCAGGGTAGAAACCAGGGTAAATTAATCATTATGGAGATTCATGTGGGAACTTTCAGTGAAAGCGGAAACTTCAAAGGAATAATTAATAAACTCAAATATATAAAAGAATTAGGGGTAAACACAATCGAATTAATGCCGGTTAACCAGACCCCAGGTAGATGGAACTGGGGTTATGATGGTACTGGTTTGTTCAGTGTTAATCATAATTATGGAACCCCGGATGATTTAAAAGAACTAATAGATCACTGTCACCGGGAAAATATGGGAGTAATTCTGGATGTAGTCTATAATCACTTCGGTCCTGAAGGAAATTATTTACCAGTTTACGGCCCTTATTTTACCGAAAAATATAAAACTCCCTGGGGACCGGCAGTAAATTATGATGATGAATACTGTGAATATACCAGACAGATGGTACTGGACAATATCCATTACTGGTTAGAAGATTTCCACCTGGATGGGTTAAGGCTGGATGCAGTCCAGACCATCAAGGATGAAAGTAAACCCCATATTTTAAAGGAAATTACAGATACATCAGATGAAATCGCCCAGAAACTGAACAGGCATATACACATTATCGCCGAAACAGATGAAAATGATGTGAAGCTGATCAATCCCCCTGAAAAAGGGGGATACGGCATTGATGCCCAGTGGATGGACGATTTCCACCACTGTGTACATACTGTCCTTACCGGAGAAAGCGAAGGATATTATATCGATTATGGACGACTAAACGATTTTGAAAAAGTGTATAAAAACTACTTATATACAGGCGAATATTCAAAATACCTCGATAATAACAGAGGAACAGATGCAGTTGAAAATCCCGGCAAACAATTTGTGGTTGCCATTCAAAACCACGACCAGGTCGGTAACAGAGCCGGGGGAGAGAGATTAACAAAGCTGGTAGAATCCCCCTATTTAAAAGTAGCTGCCGGTTTGATGCTTTTTTCAGCCTATATCCCCATGCTATTTATGGGAGAAGAATATGGAGAAGAAAATCCTTTCTTATTTTTCACTGATTATCAGGACCCTGAACTGCAGAATTTAGTAACAGAAGGCAGGAAAAAAGAGTTTTCCAGCTTTACCTGGCAGGATGTCCCCGACCCCCAGGCCGAAGAATCATTCTATAAATCAAAATTAACAACCAGAGAGAACTGGCAGGATAAAAATCATAAATTATTTAATTTTTACAGAGACCTCATCAAACTGCGTACTACCCACCCGGTA
The DNA here is from genome assembly GCA_016278435.1 of Halanaerobiales bacterium. GTDB lineage: Bacteria > Bacillota > Halanaerobiia > Halanaerobiales > JADQBU01 > JADQBU01. The sequence goes on along the minus strand of JADQBU010000268.1, from coordinate 9,982 downwards.
CTTAAAAAATTAAACAAGAAAAAACTGAGTGTAAATGTTAATAAAGAAAATAAACTGATTAAAATTGCCCGCTGGAATGAAAAAACGAGGCTAACAGCTTATTTTAATCTCGGTAAGAGAGCAGTTAATATTACTGATACCTCAGGCAAAAAAATCTTTGACTCAAACCGCAAATCCTACAGAATTACGGATGAAATTAAGGAAAATTATACTGTTATTGATAGATCAAACATGCCTGAGAAGACAAATGTTGAATATGCAGAAGATAAATTAATTACTATACATGCAGGACAGATGCTTCTTTTTGAACAGAAAAATATTCCATAATATCTTCTTCTGACATGTTATCAATCTTATTCAACATCTCCGGGAATACTGGCGGGTAAAGACGGTAAAGATATTGATACATTTTATCAACCAGAAATCCCGGGTCCGGGCACTGGCCCCAGATTCTCTGCATATAATCTGTAGCCTCATAAACAGCCTGGGAATATTCCTGTATAACTTTCAGTATTTCCTCTAAATTAGGTATTTCATCCTTATTTAATCTATACAATTCACGCACCTTCTTTAAAGCTTCATTTTTACAACCCTTAACTTCTTCAAAAATTGCATTAGCACTATTTAAATCTTCATCATGAATTTTTGTATATTCATCCAGACCGTATTTTAAATAATTCAATCTACTGTCAATAAAGACTTCTAACATTTCAGCTAAACCTACTATATTCCGGGAAGGCAACGCAGTGTAGTCCTGATTAATAATTAAACTCCCGGGGTATTCCTTTAATTTTTTCAATAAAACTGAAGATAGTAAATATCCCAGCAGACAGGGACGTTTCTGTCTGCCTTCAGTAGGCCTCCACCCCCAGTTGCAGGCTCTTTTCATAATCCTTAAATATAAAACTGCCTGAGAATTTAGACTCTCCCGGGCCAGGTCATAATCATTCTCACCAAGTTTGCCGGGATCAACAGCAACCTCTGTTGTTATATTGAAATTTTCCAGTAATATATCAAAAATTCCGGTATAATACTTCCCGTTTTCCCAGAAAACATGGGGATTATCATAAAGACCGGTCTTTTCTTTAGTATACCCCCTGACATTGTCCACTCCCAGTGGGGGATAATGTCCGTCAGCTCTTAAAATCAGCCTGATTTCAGGTGCCCAGCAGATCTTTTCAAATCTAACTTCCGGCAGCTGATTTATATCTGACTTTGCCAATACTTCGTCTATATACTGGTCTGGTGTGACAAACCTTACCTGGTAATCCTGCTCATCTGTCAGAATTGACTTCCAGGCTTTTCCCATAATATCCAGAGCTATATCACCAAAATCCATTAACTCCAGATCCTGAATATACAATAATAATCCCATGTCAGGTGCTTTTTTTAACTCGTTTTTCAATACTTCAGCATATATCTCTACAGCTTCCTCAAAAGAAATCGGGAATTTCTCCTTATCTCCATAATATTCATTATTAAACACCGGGTAGTCTCCCAGTATATAACCCTGAGCTTTCAAGGCATCCCTCTTCATTTTTGTAATAGGGCGCCAGATCTCCTGGGATATTGGGAAATTACGGGGAAAGGCCAGGGTATTCTTACCAGCTTTTTTTATTAAAAATGGTCTATACTTATAGTCTCCTTCACCTTTAATAGTAAACGGTACCTTTTCCCGGTCCAGATGGGGAAAAATAACATAATCTATATTGGCCTTAATTATCCCAGTAAATTTTTTATAATTAAGTGAAGCCTCAGGAGGAAATAATCCACAATATCCGGGAAAGGGAACATCCATCTGATTATGAAGGTAATCCTTATTCCATAAAATCTCCTGTGTTATTTCATCCTCCTGAAGAAGTGAAACATGGGCATGATGGGCATGACCGTAGAGCGGATAGAGTCTACCGCGCTGATAGTCTTTCTTTAATCGTGCAAACACCCCGGGCATCACCTTTTTCACCTGCACCAGAAGCTCATTGGTATACTCTACACATAAGGGTGCATCAAGTTTATCTCCGAATTCACTACAGAGTCCGTATATGTCCCTTCCTTCTTCCCGGCGTTCTTTCAGGTAATTGGTAGTTAGCAGCGAATCCTTCATGGGATTATCTTGAGCAAGATATGATAACAATGTATCTGGCAGGTCCCAGAGTAATTCATGGGCATGAAAGGCCAGAATTACATAGATCTCTTTCATTTAAACCTTCCCTTCTATATTAAAAATCTTTAACAAAAACGATTAAAATAAACAATTTCACCTATTGCTGCAGAGGCCAGTTAAGAGATATTTATCCTCTTTTTCCATGATGCTTATAAACAAATCCACTGTACGGAGGGAGGACAAACCCTTTAAATTTGCCGTTCTCAGTTAACAGACTGTCTGAATCTCCAGGGTTCTTATTCCCGGCCGGTGGTAGATCGTTAATATCATTTATATCACCAAGTTTAACCCAGTTGCCGGGCGTATTTAAATCCAGGTCAACTTTTACATTATCACGGGCAAAATTTAATAAAATTAATAGTTTTTCACCAAGCTCGCCGGTATCATCTGTCCGCCAACCGATTACTTTTTGCTTCCCGCCCTTATTCTCATTGAACCAGGGAGTTATAACCCAGCTAAATATGCCCTCCTTTATGGGATCAAAACTACTAAGCCTTAACGCTTTATATCTTCTGCGAAGGTTAATCAATCCCCTGGCCCAGTTATAGAAATCATTTGTTTCTTCCGAATATTTCCTCCAGGAAACCTTAATCCTGTTCCTTTCTCTTTCAATACCGTATTCCTGCCCCATATATATCATGGGTTGGCCCAGAGCAAGCATGGTAGCCATTAACCCCAGCCGTGCTTTTCTATCTTTGATTTCTGGCGGCTGTAAATGTTTTCCACCTGTACCGACTTCAAACTGGACACTATTTTCATCATGGCTTTCACAAAAATTTACTACATTATTGGTATGTGCTGCAAATTCGTTTTTGGAAAAATAGAACATACTTCCGATATTCTCAGTACTGTAATCTTCCCCCTCATATTCACCCTCTCTTAAAAGAGCTTTAATTTTATCATGAAAGACATTACACCACTGAGCATAGCCATTAAAACCATCCAGATTGAGGTCCTTTTCATTGGGCAAATTCTCAGCAATCAATATTACATCCGGTTTAAAATCATCGTGCATCTCATTAGCAAGCCGGTGTAAAAGCTTATGGTTGAGAAAATAACTATGGGTGGCATCAAATCTGAAACCATCCACATGATATTCCTTAATAAACAATTTACAGGAATCAATTAACATATTATCAACCTCATCTTTGCCGGTAGCAACCTTATTTCCCCACATGGTTTCACCCCGGAAATACAATCCCCCTTTACCTGAATTATCATCAATCAAATCCCAGAGGGGATTAAAGTCATTAGATGTATGGCTAAATACCTGATCAATAATAACAGCCAGGCCCTGGCGGTGGGCTTCATTAACTAATTCCCGCAAATCATCAGGAGTGCCAAAATTCTTCTCAACAGCCATATAAGTACACGGTTCATAACCCAGACCTCTCTGCATTGGAACTTCTGAAGTAGGCATTAACTCCAGGGCTGTAACCCCCAGTTGATTAAAATATCCTTCTTTTATTCTTCTGGTTACCCCCTTAAAAGTTCCCTGTATTTCATCCGGAATATCGGGATCATTATCTGTAAATCCGTAAATATTTAACTCATAAATTATCAGGTCCTCTATATGAGGGGTCTGCCAGTCCTGGTCTGTCCATGCAAATTTTGTCGGATTAACAATAACAGCATTCCTATTTTTATAATCATCACTATATAACCTGGTATAGGGGTCAACTGTGAATTTTTCTGACTCTACCGCCCCACCCTGAATGTAAAACTTGTATTCAACCGGATCCAGTAGTACTTCAGGCTTGAGCCTGGTAAGCCAGATATTGGGCTGATGATAAAAACCCCGGTAGAGGTCCATTTCAATAAACTGTTCTGCTTCTGGAGCTGGATGGCCCGGACACTGCCAGTTGTTAAAATTTCCGGTCAGATAAACCCGGGCTGCCAGCGGGTGAAAAAAACTAAACAAAAGAGAGCCGTCCTTTAAAATATTGCCTCCCAGTAAAGACGGTATCCCTAAACCTGATACATCTGTGTCCGGAACATAATAATTATCTTCATAGAATAGCTCCTCTAGTTTCTGATAAATATTCTGGATACTATCCCGGGAACTGGCAGGTAAAACATTATAAATATTATGCCTATTGGCCATTGTCCAGACTTCATTACCCAGGTGTAAATGAAATTTTCGGGCCAGGTTTTTATCTTCCCAGGCTGCTTTTTCGCCTTTACCATCTTTAAATAAAAAACTGAAGTTACTCCGGTTATAATTCAAATCATAATAGACACCAAAATCATCTTTCCCAGCCGGCTCAACCTCTCTTTCCAGGGTTGCTCCATCGGTTACCCAGACCCACATTACAGGATTTCTAAATTCATTTTGATTATCATAGTGAATTTTAATCTTGTGGCGCATATTATCATCTCCATTATTCCATAGTTTTTACGACGGTTAATATTTGTATTCACTTCAATTTTCTTGCACAAAAAAAGAGCCAGCCCTCAATTTCAAAGGCTGACTCTCAATGCACTTATTTACACTAACAGGGAAAACGCTAATTACAGGGATATGCCCCTGAAACTTCACAGCTAATAAACTTCCTTTCCACCAGATCCCCGTAAGCTAATTCATTCTTCAATAGCCGGCGTTCATTTAGCCAGTGCAGGGTTTCCCTTACTATACCTGCTTCTGGTAACCCGGGCTGCTCATAATCAATAAACTTAAAGGCATTTTTGATCCTGGCAGGAAATCTCCCTTTATCAACTATTAAACCACGATAATCCTCATGATTCTGATTTGTAATCCTTATAGCCTTGCTATAAGCACGATAAAAATTCTTGATTTCAGCTGACCTGTTATTAATAACCTCTTCTTTAAATAATATAACTATTGAATTACTCTCGATTTCTTCAGTGGTACCTATTACCCTGGCCCCATTCTTAACAGCCAGACTACCCAGAGGTTCAGGCAAGACTGCTGCTTTAACCTGACCAGAAATTAACATCTGCATACGTACAGGAATTTTATTAATTGCCACTTTTTCTATACTACCTATATTTACCCCATTTGCCTCCAGGAGTTTATCTACAACATATTCAGCTATCGTATTAAAAGATATAGCAACTGAAACATTCTGCAGTCCTCCATAATCAAAGATACCGGAATCAGGAGCTGCCAGCAGTGTAAAACGGGCTTTAGCAGTAGAAGTGATTTTAATTTTCTGCTCATTATCTACAGCAAAAGCCACTCCCAGTAAATCCGAAATGGTTCCATCAATCTGTCCTGACTGTAAAGCACTATCTCTTTCCACTGCCGTCTGGAAAAGTGCCAGCTCAACATCAACCCCGTTATCAGCAAAGATACCTTCTTCCTTAGCTACCAGCAGGGGCACTATTGCTTCATCAGGCAGAACACCAAACCTGATCATGGCACTGGACGGTAGGGCAGTGAAAATTGAAATCATCAATAAGATTAATGAGTAGTAAACAACTATTTTCTTCATTGTTGTAGACCTCCTGTTGTATTTCACAGAGTTAATATTACAGTATTAAATAGTGAAACTTTAGTAAAAATAACCTTAATATATAATTACTATAAAAAGACATATAATCCCTTTAAAAACAGGGCAATCTGATAAATTAAAAGAAAAATAATGAAATAAAATAAAAAATGAGTTATAATAAGTTTTGTATGATTAGTAAATGGTTAAAATGTAAGATTTAAGACTGTCTTAGTTCATACATAAAACAAAGTTTAACTATATCCATAAAATTTATAAAAAGAGGGATTAAGATGAATTTCAAAAGTTCAAGATTAGGTGAACAGAATATAAAAACCTTATTATACAAATTATCATTTCCGGCAGCAATAGCCATGATGGTCAATGGCCTTTATAATGTAGTTGATGCTATCTTTATCGGACGGGGTGTAGGACCACTTGCAATCGGCGGACTGGCCATTGCCTTTCCCATTCAAATGTTAATAATGGGGTTCGCTCTGATGGTGGGAATCGGGGGTGCTTCCGCTGTTTCCCGAAATCTGGGGGCCAGAGAAGTGGAAAAAGCCGATAAATTTGCAGGTAATGCCTTTACCTCAATTTTTATTTTAAGTATTTCATTTGCGATATTCGGTTTAATTTTTGTCAGACCACTCCTCATAATTTTCGGGGCTACAGAAACCCTACTTCCTTACGCCAGAAATTATATTCAGGTTATCCTGGCAGGAAGTGTTTTCTTCTCCTTTGCTATGATGTCAAATAACTTGATCAGGGCAGAAGGTAATGCCCGGGTTGCTATGATATCGATGCTCGTTGGTGCCGGCATGAATATCCTACTGGACCCGGTCTTTATTTTTATCTTCGATATGGGTATCAGGGGGGCTGCTTTAGCAACTGTCATTTCACAATTTTTATCCTTTCTGTATATCATGTACTACATGTACAGTGGAAGGAGTTCATTAAAGATAAAACTACACCATCTCAAGCCGGAATGGGAGATTATCAGGGAGATTTTTAGTGTGGGTTTTTCGGCCCTGGCCAGGTCATCAACCACCAGTATCTTTTCCATCGTTGTAAATAACTCACTCAGAATATATGGTGGTGATGTAGCTATTACAATATTCGGTATAATAAACCGGGTTATTGCCTTTATCTTTTTTCCAATCCTGGGAGTTGCCCAGGGCATGCAGCCTATAGCAGGATTTAATTATGGTGCCGGTAAATATAACAGAGTAAAACAGGTTGTTAAATTATCTCTATTCATATCTACTATAATCGCAGTTACTGGTTGGATTATCGGGGAAGCAATACCCCATGTAATTATCCGGGCCTTTATTGATGAGGTCAGCATGATTAAAGAAGGTGCACTTGTTTTCAGGATAATGATAGCCATGATTCCTTTCCTGGGACTGCAGTTTGTCGGTTCCATCCTGTTTCAGGCGCTGGGCAAAGCTGTACCGGCTTTAATTTTATCTTCATTGCGTCAATTTATCATTTTAACCCCTTTGATCCTGTTACTGCCCAGATTATTCAACTTAAACCTGTTTGGAGTATGGCTGTCTTTCCCCATAGCTGATATTTTAGCTGCAGCAATAACCGCCTACATGTTGAAAAAAGAGATGGATAAAATCAGTTTAGAACATGAAAATGAACTTATTTAATTTTAATCAAATTCTAATCTATTTTTAATAATACTTTAATCTTACTATGTTACTATAAACTTAACCTCTTATAAGAAGACATATAAACTTACAGGAGGATGACATAGATAAGAGAACCCCAATAACACTCCTTTAAAATATAAAAGCCAACCGGACAGGTTGGCTGCTTTCCTCCTTTTCCCGCCATTCAGGCGGTTTTTTTTTATTATTATTAATATCTTTAAATTAGATAATTTTCACTGTTGATTAAGTTATTAATATTTGAAGCCGAAAAGATTCAAATATTGTTATATAATATCACATATTGTGCTTTTTTCTGAGCTGTGGTATAATTTAGAAGACAGAGATATCTTTTACCGGCCCGGCTTATTTATTTAGCCGGGTTTCTTTTTTGCTATTATTATTGATCTTACTTATCTGGCTAAGCCTGTTAAGTTGACGATCCATAATATTCAAAAAAAAAAGAATAGCTCTACTTCTGAGCTATTCCCAGCATAACACGGTATGGGCCCGGTGTTCCGGGCGGGATAAAAGCTATCCTGTCTCCAGCCTTAACCGTCCCTTCCTGTAACGAATAGACCCGGCCATTTATAAATACCGCCTCAATTTTATCTGCTGGTAGATCCAGATTTTGAGCCAGATCCAGAGCAGTACACTCTTTTCCCAACCTGTAATAAACAGGAAACGGCCATCCTCTTTCTTTAAAGAACTTTTTGAGCTGACCAAAGGCCCTTACTTCTACTGAATCTGAAGACTTTTGTTTAATGACATTTTCTTCCATAGCATATTGCCCCTTCCATCAAAAGAAAACAAAATGAAGGATAAAAGAAAAAACAACTCCCTTTATCCTCCACAATTTCAATTTTTACCCCCCACCTACCGGGGGAAATATACCGACCCTATCCCCATCCTCCAGTACTGTGTCTCTGGCAGCGTGTCTGCCATTAACCTTGATTATTAAACTGGCTTCAGGGGATATATTATAATATTTTGCCACATCATTAACTGTACTACCGGTCTTAATTTCTATTGTTTCCATCTTTTTATTTTCCGGCAGTAAATCTCGCAAAGTAGCAAATAGTCTTACAATCACTTCCATAGTCATCTCTCTCCCATAAAATTCAACTAGAAATTAAAGACATCATCCAGTTCATCACCGGTTATATCAAATTTTACATTATGTGGTGGTAATTCTTCTTCTACAAAAAATTCAGGTAATCTATCATCTGATTTATCAAATCCAGCCCGGGAATTAAAATCTCTTTCTGTCTTCAGGATAGATTTGCCCAGTTCAGAAACATCTTCGACAGATAATTCTAAACCATACTGGGCATTAAGCATCTCAACAACAGCCGGCAGGGCTTTGTCATTATCCAGTATGGCAAAAGCAGCAAAAACACAGAGACCAGTGCTGTCTACAGCTGCAGTTGCTATCTGTAAATCCCGGGAAAGGTTAACCTGATTATCTTTACTTAAGGGATCCACATCGCCTCCAATACCTAAAATGTTGCTAGTTACAGCATAACCAGCGGTATGGTCAGCACCCATAGGGGTAGTTGCATAGGTTACAGCAACCCCTTTAACTGCCCGGGGGTCATAGGCCGGAATACTTTGATTCTTAACCACCGGCACCCTGGTAACTCCATAGGCTTTTCCTGTGAATCCAGCTCCATTACCGATTATTCTACCCTGGGCTGTTCCTTTACCAATTTCCTTAAGAAGTTTGATAGCTGCTTCAGCATCTCCAAACTCAATAACTCCACCCTCCATAGCTACAGCTAAAGTATTGGCCATTTCAATAGTATCTACTCCCAGATCATCACAGATGCGGTCCATCATGGCAATGGCATCAATATCATCGATCTCGGTATTAGCACCAAGACCCCAGATAGTTTCATATTCGAAACCACCGGTCAGGTAATTGCCGTCTTCATCATTATAAATCTGGGAACATCTCATTACACAACCCGGATGACAGGCATGTGTTGTTTTACCCCCGCGCTCATTAATAAGATCGGCAATCGTCTCACCACTTATTTTATCTGCTCCTTCAAAGCGTCCCCGGCGGAAGTTTCTGGTCGGGAGGGCACCTGATTCGTTAATAATATTGATCAGGATAGCTGTACCATATCCCGGCAAACCCTCTCCACATACCGGATGACTTAGTAAAGCTTTAGAAAGTATACGGGCATTTTTCTTGAATTTATCTTCATCTTTAATGGTAACCCCTGGGGCGTCGGCATCATCGATTACTATAGTTTTAATCCCCTTGGCACCCATGACCGCACCTGTCCCACCACGTCCACAGTGTCGTGTAGGACGTCCTTCGGGATCAGAGACCGCAATCGAAGCACCCTGTAATCTATATTCCCCGGCCGGTCCGATAGACATTACAGCTATATTCTTCGAATCTGCTTTTAATTTTTCCATTACTTCATAATTACCTTTACCAACAAAACCTTCAGGTACTTCCTCCAGTTTAACTCCATCTTTATTGATCTTTAAAGTGTAAAACTTATTGTCTTCAGGCTTGCCTTCAATGACAATAGCCTTGATACCCAGTTTTGCCAGCATCTGTGCTGCCTTACCACCAGAATTTGACTCCTTAATTCCACCTGTCAGGGGACTCTTGGTCCCAACTGACAAACGCCCGGAACTGGGGGCAGAAGTGCCTGATAACAACCCGGGAGCAATCACTAATTTGTTTT
>JADQBU010000231.1 GCA_016278435.1 Halanaerobiales bacterium | reverse complement strand
CTGACACCTCGTTTTAAAATTTGCATTTGTTCATCGATTTCCATAACATAGCCTCCTTTGCTCACATTCCTCCTGAAATATATGTTCTAATTATAACAAATTTAACTATTAGTAACAAGTCCTACAATTCTTGTGAAATATGTGTTATAATATTATTTTGTAAGGAGGAAAAAAGATGAGAAAAAATCGGAAACAATATATAATTTCCGCAATTATATTAATCTTTGCCCTGGGATTCGGGGTTTTTCTAGGTGCTATTACCTGGATCCTGCAGGCTACCCCTGATATTTCAAATTATAAAGGATCTTATGAAGCAACCCTTATATACAGTGCTGATGGACAACTTTTAACAAAATTATTTAAGGAAAATAGAATTTATGTTCCCCTGGAACGGATTCCCGATGACCTCAAAAATGCCATCGTAGCCATTGAGGATACCAACTTTTATGTGCATCACGGTATCGATTTCTGGGGAATACCCCGGGCTTTAATTACTAATATTAAGGAAGGCAAAATCGTCCAGGGCTTCAGTACAATTACCATGCAGTTAGCAGAAAATGCTCTATTCAACCAGCAGGAAAGAACCTATTATCGAAAGATTCAGGAGATTTATCTGGCCTTACAGTTTGAAAGATTATACACTAAACCAGAGATACTGGAGATGTATCTCAATGAAATCTTCCTGGGCCACAGTGCATATGGTGTGGAAACAGCATCTCTTCAGTATTTTGATAAACATGTCTGGGAACTTGATCTCAGCCAGTGTGCTTTGTTAGCCGGTTTACCCAAGGCCCCAAATTATTATTCACCAATTAATAATCTGGATGCAGCTAAATTCAGAAGAAATGTAGTTCTAAACCGAATGCTGGAACTGGGATACATTACAAAAGAAGAAGCAGAAAAGGCCAAGAGTGAAGAAATTGTAGTAAAACAATCTACACCTGAAAAAGACAACATAGCACCTTATTTTATTCGCTATGTCAGAGACCAGTTGATAGATAGATTTGGTGCTCAGATGGTCTACAGGGGTGGACTGAAGGTATATACAACCCTGGATCCTGATATGCAGGAAAAAGCCAATACTTCTATCAAGGAAGCACTTACAGTGGGATATATACCATCTGTTAAAAGAGAAAAACTGGGTGATACCCTCCAACCCCAGCTGGCATTGATAACATTAGATCCGGCTACTGGAGCAATAAGAGCAATGATTGGAGGCCGAGGTAATGACCAGTTTAACAGGTCTATCCAGGCCGTAAGACAGCCCGGTTCAGCCTTTAAACCTTTTGTTTATACAACAGCAGTCAAGACGGGGGATTCCCCGGGGACAGTTATAAACGATATGCCGTTGCTGGATAAATCAGGAGAAAATATCTGGCCTACCAATTTCCAGGATGAATACCGGGGTTATGTCACCTACAGAACAGCCCTTATTCATTCCATTAATGTTGCAGCTGTAAAAGTAATTAAAAAATTCGGTGTTGAAAATACAATAAAAACCGCTCTGGATATGGGAATAACTACTTTTCAGAAACCTGATTATGAAAGTGACCATTACTCACTTGCCCTCGGCGGATTAAATAAAGGTGTTACACCCCTGGAAATGGCTTCTGCCTATGGTGTTTTTGCCAATCAAGGAATTCATGTGGAACCATTTGCAATAACAAAGATAATGGATAATAAAGACCAGACTATCTATCAGAGTCATCCTCATAAGGAAATTGTTCTCTCAGAAGAAACAAGTTACCTGATGACAGATATGCTCTCATCTGTTATAAAGTATGGTACCGGCTGGAGAGCAGATCTCGGCCGGCCAGTTGCCGGTAAAACCGGGACAACCAACCAGTATACAGATGCCTGGTTTGTTGGCTTTACCCCGGATCTGGTAACAGCAGTCTGGATTGGTGAAGACAATCTACAAGAAATGGTCTATACCCAGCGAAATGAACAGGGTCAATATCTATATTCGGAAAACGGTGGTCCCAGAACAATCTCCAGTTCTGAAGCTGCCCAACTCTGGGGAGATTATATGAAAAAAGTAGTCAAAGACAGACAGGTAACATATTTTAATGTCCCTGCCGACATTGTACAAAAAGAAATAGACCCTGTTACAGGTCTCTTGCCAAATCAATATACTCCTAAAGTTGAGACAGAATTGTTCCGAAGTGAAAATGTACCGACAAGGGTAGACTCCCTGCACGGGCCGGTACAAACCGTAAAAATTGATAAGACTACTAACCAGCTAGCTACTGCTGGATGCCCGGATGATGTTATAGTAGAAAACAACTATATTACTGGTAATAATATAAGGGTCGGCCCGGTTACTATTAATTTTAAAGAAAATAATCAAAATAAGCCAGTAAATGAATTAATAAAGGGAACTTATATTGTCGATACAGGGGAACCGGTACAGAAGATCGATCCAGAAACCGGAGTACCCCAGCGGGATAGCTCCGGCAATGTGATCTATGAATTGAAACCAGATGAAAAATGCACAACTCACGGTGGGACACCACAGAGTAACCTTATAAATAATATCTGGAATTTCTTCCAGCAGCAGTCGCAGTAAGTTTTATTTGCTCCCAATTGTGGCAATTGTAACCCCCATACCTCCTTCTTCCTGTTTTCCATAACGGTAGGAAGGAATATGGGGGTTTTTTTCCAGAACTTCCTGTACTGCCTCCCTTAAAGCCCCTGTTCCTTTACCGTGAATTATCTCAACATCCTTATATCCGGCAAGAAAAGCATCATCAAGATATTTATCGAGAATACGCTGGGCTTCTTCATACCTTTTACCCCTTAAGTCAAGACTGGGAGAAACCTTTGCCGATTTTTTTACCTGGTATTTATTCAAAATCTTTTTGTCATCATCTTCTTCAATTTTTACCCGGGTGAGATCTCCCATACTGGCATTTACTGTCATTATCCCGGCCTGAACAGTAGCTTCCTTTTTATCTCTGTCCAGTTTAATGACTTCACCTTTCTGCCCTACACTCTTAATTCTAACTTCATCCCCTACAGCAATATCCTCATCAATCTCAGGAGACTGAGGTTCTTCTCTTTCGGCATAATCACCCTCAAGTTCTTTCAATTTCTCATTGATTTCGCTTGCTTCTCTATCTACATCAGAACGAAGAATAAAGTCTTTTTCTTTTAAATCACTGATAATAGCCCTCGTCTTTTTTCTGACTTCATCGATAATTTCTTCTGCCCTTCTCCTGGCCTCTTCTTTTGTTTTCTGCCTTTGTTCCTCAAGGTCAGTAACCATCCTTTCATATTTTTCCTTAAGATTACTGACCACCCGGTTTTTTTCTTCCATGTCTTTTCTTAATTCCAGATACTTCTTACGCTCATGGTTTAAATCATCTATAATATCTTCGACCTTAATTTCATTTTTATCGATTAAACTACGGGCCCTGTTAATAATATTATCTGGAATCCCCAGTTTCAGTGCAATTTCAAAGGCATTACTTCCACCGGGAACACCCATAATAATTCGATAAGTGGGCTGTAATGTCTCAATATCAAACTCGACCGAAGCATTATTAACACCATCATAAGAGTAAGCATAACTCTTTAACTGACTGTAATGAGTTGTAGCAACCGTAATCGCATTTCTGGACTTTAGTTCCTCCAGAACAGCAATTCCCAGGGCAGCTCCTTCCCGGGGGTCAGTACCTACACCCAGTTCATCTAACAGGACCAGGCTGTTATCATCAGCATTGTTTAAATAATCCCTGATCTTATTCATATGGGAGGAAAAGGTACTAAGATTCTGCTCAATACTCTGTTCATCACCGATATCTGCATAAACTTTAGCAAAGATAGATAGATTACTTTCCCGTTCAGCCGGAATATGGAGCCCGGTCTCAACCATTAAAACGAAGAGTCCAACCGTCTTCAGGGCAACGGTCTTCCCACCGGTGTTGGGACCGGTTATAATCAGGGTCTTGAAATCACCCCCAACCTCTATATCTATAGGTACCGGCTCATTTTTTAACAGAGGATGCCGTCCCCGCTTAATATCAATAATTCCCCTGTCATTAACCTCAGGCTCAGTGCCGTCGATTGCTTCACTATATAAAGCGCGGGCAAAAATTACATCCAGTATAGAAGTTGTCTGTAGATTGATTTTAATGGTATCTAGATGAGTTTTAATCTTATTTGTTAATTCCTGTAATATCCTGTAAACTTCAAGCTCTTCCTGATTTCTTACCTCCCGTAGATGATTATTTAATTTCACAATCGCCATTGGTTCCATAAATATTGTCATCCCACTTGCCGACTGGTCATGTACAATCCCGGAAAATGTATTTCTATATTCTTTTTTAACCGGCACAACATACCTGTTCTCTCTTCTTGTAATCAGTGTATCCTGCAGCATCGATTGATACCTGGTACCCCTGATAATACTTTCCAGCTTATCCCTTATATTATTTTCTATTTTTTCAATACTATCCCGAAGTGATCTAAGTTTACGGCTGGCAGTATCCTTAACTTCTCCATAGTCATCAATACAGTGATCTATCTCCCTGACCAAGTCATTTAGTCCTTTAATTTTTTTAGCCTCATCAATGACTATAGCATAACGTTTATCAATAAGTTCCGGATCAGAATCAGAAATTATACTGTCAAAATAATTTTTAATATTTCGGAAACCAACCAGAGAAGTTTTGACATCCAGTATCTCACCAGTAGGCAAGACAATATCCTTGCCTGCCTTTTTCATAATCTGGCGCAAATCTTTGATTCCTCCAAAAGGAGGGCTTCCATACTGACCCAGCAGCTCCTTGCCTGCTGTAACTTCCTGCAGACGGTTCCTGACATAAGAAAGGTTATTTACAGGCTTCAATTTATCTATTATTTCACCAGCAATCCCTGTTGCCGCATATTGCTTAAGCTCTACCAGAATTTTTTCCAGTTCCAGTACTTCAAATGTATGTGTATTCAAAATTAACCACTCCCCAGATAATCACATAACTGTTTATAACTCATGGTATTAAGTACATCATCTTTTTCCAGCCATCCCCGTTGGGCTACACTGACCCCCAGTTTCATATCATTTAACTCATCGGAATGGTGAGCATCAGTATTAATCACGATTTTTACTCCTTCCCGGGCAGCCTCCCTGACATTAATATCATCAAGGTCCAGACGGAAGGGAGAGGCATTTATTTCCAGACAGGTACCTGTTGCGGCCGCTTTTTTTATAATTTTCTCCAGGTCAACCTGATATGATTTCCTTCTACCTAGCAATCTGCCCTGGGGATGAGCGATAATATCAACATGAGGATTCTGCATGGCTCTGGTTATCCTTGCTGTAATCTGCTCTATACTCTGCCGGAATCCGGTATGGATGGAAGCAATTACCAGGTCTAGCTCAGACAAAATTTCATCCTCATAATCCAGTCTCCCATCAGATAGAATATCTACCTCAATCCCTTTTAGTATTTTAATATCACCGTATTTTTCCTGTAATTCATCTATTAACTTACCCTCAGCTTTTAATTGAGCAAGAGAAAGGCCGTGCGCAATCTTCAGTGAGCGGGAATGGTCAGTAACAGCCATATATTCATAACCTTTTTCCCGGGCAGTAAGTACCATCTCCTCGATAGCATGGGCACCATCACTCAGACGGGAATGAATATGGAGATCTCCCCTGATGTCTGTAAGCCCAATACTATCAGGTAGATTCCCACTTAAGGCAGCCTCAATCTCGCCTCTATCTTCTCGTAATTCAGGTATTATATATGGTAGGCCAAGCTTACCATATATTTCTTCTTCTGATTCTATTGCCAGTAGTTCACTATCCTGCATAAGACCATATTTATTAAGTTGATAATCTTTTTCTGCTGCAATTTCTCGTAATTTATTAAAATGTTCCTCAATCCCGGTATGATAGATTAAAGCTCCGGGAAAGTGTTCTTCTTTAACAATCCAGAAATTAATCTCAACCCCACTCTCGCTAACAGCTGTAATCTTATCTTCTGTCTGGTTTAATATCTTATCTATAAATTCCATGCCAGCTATTAATTCAAAGAACTGTCCAGATTCACCTGTAACAACAATAAAATCTATTTTTTCAATAAGTGATTCCCACCTGCGGGTACTTCCAGCAATCTTAATTTCTCGACATTCCAGGTCATCTTTACTCTGAAATCCAATCAGGATTTCTTCGGCCTGGGACTGGGCATCACTGAGTAGTATTACATTCCGGTATTTTTCATAATTTTCTACAGAACTGAGGAGTTTTTCTTCCCTTCTGGCTCCAAAACCCTTTAAATTGCGTATCTTACCAGCCTTTAAAGCCTTCCTTAGCCCCTCGATATCTTCTATCTTTAGTTCCTCAAATAACTGATGGGCACTACTGGGACCCAGTCCTGGTAATTCTAAAAGTTCCAGTAGTCCTGAAGGTAGAGCTGATTTCAATTCTTCCAGTGGTGGGCAGAAACCATTTTTAAAGGTATCTTTAATTGTTTCAGCAATCCCCTCACCAATCCCATCAATATCCTGCAGATTTTCGCTGCTCACATAATCACTTATGTCTTCATCAAGATCCATAATCCTGCGGGAAGCATTCCGATAGGCCCTTGCTTTATATTTATTCTCACCGTTTATCTCCAGTAAAACTGCTAACTGTTTAAGAATCCTGGCAATTCCCTTATTTGTAAAATCACTCATTATTACACCTCTAACTTTGAAATAATTAAAGACCATAATTATTTTAATTATGGTCAAAAATGTGCTTGATATTCTCCTGAATTATCGGGGTTATTTCCATCAGGTTATTGGCCATATAAGACTTATCAACCACATCTACCACCTGATTATAGGGAATCTGGGATAGAACCAGAACCAGAAGATATACAAGTAGTCCTCCCTTGACCATCCCCAGCACTGCCCCAACAATGTGATCAACCGGCTCCAGAAAAAGTAGATCAATTACATTCTTCAGGATGATACCTATGATATGTATTACCAGATTCAAAACTACAAAGATAATAGCAAAACTAATAAACTGGAGAAGTGGTTCTGACACATCAATATAATTAACCAGGTACTCCTGAAAATTATCGTAGTAGTTTATGGCAGCAATGAAAGCTATGAGCAGACCCAGAATTGTGCTGGTTTGTTTGATAAAACCCTTATTATATCCTCTTAAAATAAAGTAGAGGAGTATCGCACTTATTATCATATCTAAAATGGTAAAATCCAACTAACCATCAACCTCCTCCAGTAAAATTGAGAGGTCCTCGCAATTTTTTTGCAAAGAATTAATCTTTTTTCGTAATTTTTCATTCTCATTTTCCAGCTGTTTCTTCTCTTTAACTCTGTCAATATATTTATCCCTTAACTTAAAATATTCATCAGCCAGATTGATCAGTGATAATCCAAAGAGTCTTCTCCGGGGCAGGCGGGGATAAGCATGTTTAATTTCCTCACCCATCTTGTTAATATATCCGGCCAGTTCTTTCACATAATCCTGAGAAACATCTCCGATAACTATCATCTCCTCACCGAAAATATTAACAGCATACTTTTTACTATTTTTATGCTTATCCTCATTGGCCATGATTATTCATCCCCCGGTTAAATTATTTAATATCTAACTAAATAATTCATTATAAAAATCAGAATTCCTGCTTAATATACTAATTTCCCCTGATTTCAGCATTAATTTTTTTCTTTAATGTGGAAATAATTAAATTAAAGATATCTTTTACTTCTTTATCTATCAGAGTCCTGTCACCGGACTGGAAGTTCAATTTGAAGGCAAGACTCTTGCTACCTTCGGGAATCTGGTCACCCTGATAAAGGTCAAAAATTTTAACATCCTTTAAAATTTCAGTACCTTTTTCTTTAATTATCTCCAGAATCTCTGCAGCTGGAATATTTTCATCTACAACCAGAGCCAGGTCCCGGGAAACTGCAGGATGTTTTGGTAGATGTGCATATTTATAATCATTGATTCTGGTATTTGCCAGCAATTCAGCAAAATCAAGCTCAAAAATAGAGGTTCTGGTTATTAAATCCAGTTCCTCAATCACACCCGGCCGTAGTTCCCCCAGGATTCCGATTAGATGGCCGTTATATTCTATCCCGGCAGTTCTTCCTGGATGCATAAAACTGTTTTCTACTTTTTTATATTTAACTCCCCTGATATCAAGCCGGTTAAATAAGTTATCAATGATACCTTTAAGGCAATAAAAATCAGGTGCACCTGTATCAAAATAATCTACTTTACAGCCCATACTGCCACCGGCCAGCATAAATTTCTCCCGGGGCCGTTTTCCTTGCTCAGCTCGGAAAAACACCTTGCCCAGCTCAAAAACCTTCATTTCTTCCACCTGTCTGCGGGCATTATTGGCCAGAACCTCCAGTAAACCGGGAAATAGAGATGTTCTTAATAGTGAGAATGCCTGGTTTAACGGATTTTTTATCCGGACATGTTTTCTTAATTCATCCTCTGCAGTAATATCCAGTAGATCATAGTATTTTTCATCCATCAGACTGAAGGTAACTATTTCATTTAATCCAGAAGCTGTCATAATATTACGGACAATACCCTCCAGTTTTTGCTTATCATTCATTTTGCCCAGTGACTTGCTGTCTGGACAGGTTACCGGAATATTATTATAACCATACATCCGGGCAATCTCCTCAATCAAATCTGCTTCAAGTTCTACGTCATTACGATAGGAAGGAACCTCAACCTTTAATTGATTGGCCTTAATCCCAGTTTTAAATTCCAGTCTTTCCAGCATCTCTTTCATTTCAGCTGCTTTTAGTTCCAGACCCAGTATCCGGTTTACCCGGTTGATATTGATTACAATATTTTTTTGCTTATAGGGCACAGGGTACTGATCTATAACTCCTCCTACAACTTCTCCACCGGCCAGTTTCTGCATTAAATAGGCAGCCCTTTTCCCTGCTTCCAGTACATTTTCAATGTCAACTCCCCGTTCAAAACGGTGTGAGGCTTCACTGGGCAGAGAAAGCCTCCGGGCAGTCTTTCTGATGTTTACCGGATTAAAGTAGGCTGATTCGATAAAAATACTGGTTGATTCTTCTGTAATCTCACTGTTTGCTCCCCCCATAACCCCGGCCAGACCTACAGCCTTCTCTTCATCAGCAATAACCAGAATATCTTCGTCCAGAACCCGTTCCTGTTCATCGAGAGTAACTATTTTTTCATCCTTGCTGGCTCGCCGGACAATTATTTTACGTCCACTTATCTTATCATAATCAAAAGCATGCAAAGGTTGATTGTACTCCAGCAGTACATAATTAGTAATATCAACTATATTATTAATGGGACGAATTCCAGCAGCCTTTAACCTCAACTGCATCCATTCCGGGGAAGTCTTAATATCAACATTTTTAACCAGAATACCGGTATACCTGGAACAGAGTTCAGGGTCCTTGATTTCAACATTAATTAAATCCTTAATCTGCTCCTCATTTGGCTGATAATTATTTTCCGGAAATTTAATCTTATTGTCAGCAAGGTCTGCCTTTAATTCCCGGGCAATTCCCAGTAGCCCCAGACAGCGGGCATAATTTGGTGTTAAGTCCAGTTTTAGTACATATTCATTTCTTGCCAGATATTCAGCAATCTGTGTGCCGACTTCGGCTTCTTCATCCAGAATCATGATCCCTTCAGCCCGTTCTTCGATTAGACCCAGCTCATCTTCAGAACAAATCATACCACGGGAGGCCTTACCCCTTAAGATAGTTTCCTCAATTTTTAATCCATTGGGCAGGGTAACTCCAGTTGGTGCAACAGGCACTTTTGCCCCCTGTAAGACATTCGGGGCTCCGGTTATTATCTGCAGAGTCTCATGACCTGTATCAACCTGGCAGATAACAAGCTTATCTGCATTGGGATGTTCGGAAATCTCTGTAATTTCTCCAACAATAATACCTTCCATACCCTGGCCCAGATATTCAACATCCTCTACCTCGAGCCCGGCCATGGTTAATTTGTGGGCCAGTTCTTCTGGACTATAGGGAAAATCAATATATGTTTTCAACCAATTATAGGGAACTTTCATCAAAAATCATCCTCTCTCTATTTTATTAAAACTGACGCAGAAAGCGCAGATCATTTTCAAACAGTACCCGGATATCATCTATACCATATTTAAGCATGGCAATTCTGTCCCAACCCATACCAAAGGCAAAACCGCTATATACCCGGGAATCAAGTCCAGACATCTCAAGTACATTGGGGTGAACCATGCCCGAACCCATCACTTCCAACCAGCCTGTACCTGAACAGAGGGAACACCCCTTACCTTCACAGACAATACAGGAAACATCAACTTCTGCACTCGGTTCTGTGAAAGGAAAGTAACTGGGCCTGAACCTGATCTCTCTGTCTGCACCATACATTTCTTCGACAAAAACCTGAATTGTTCCCTTTAAATCACTAAATGATATATCTTTATCAACTACCAGTCCCTCAATCTGATGGAAGACCGGTGAATGAGAGGCATCAAGTTCATCTGAACGATATACCCGACCAGGTGCAATAATTCTAATTGGAGGATTTTTATCTTCCATTGTCCTGATCTGAACAGGTGAAGTATGTGTACGTAACAGAAACTGATCATCTATGTATAAAGTATCCTGCAAATCACGGGCTGGATGGTGTTCAGGAATATTCAGTGCTTCAAAATTATAATATTCACTTTCAATCTCTGGACCCTCAGCAATGGAAAAACCCAGACCGATAAAAAGCTGTTTTACCTCATTTATGATTACAGATAGAGGATGGGTATAACCCATTTCTGGTTTTATTCCGGGTAGAGTAATATCAATTTCTTCCCTTTTCATCTTTCTTGCTTTTAACAATTCTTCCAGCTCTGACTTCTTTTCCTGGTGAAGCTCAGCTATCAGGTTCTTCAGTTCATTCGTCTTGCGGCCAATTACTGGTCTCTCATCTGAGTCTACTTTACCCATCTGGCTGAATATATCTGCTATTTTGCCTTTCTTGCCCAGATATTTTACCCGTAATTTTTCCAGTGCCTCCCTGTCTTTAACACTGTCAAATAATTTTCGAGCCTCACTTTCGATTGTTTCCAGTTGTTCTTTGATATCCATTTACCATTCCCCCAGTAGATTTAATTTAAAATTTTATAGTCTATTTGACTATCTCTAACAGAAATAGTATTTATAAAAAAAAAATTCCCGCCCTGAGGGACGGGAAAACCGTGTTACCACCCTTATTAACTTATAAGTATAATAAGTTCACTCAAAATACATAACGGAATAAGATATATCCCGGTAAGGCCTACTTATTTCAGCCCACAGCTCTAGAGTGAATTTCATTATTTTCCCCTTGAGGCTGTTTTCAGTCCCTGACAGCCTCTCCCTTTAAGGTTTTAAATAACTACTCTCTCCTTCAATGCTTTTTTTATATATAGTTTTTCTTATTACGAATGTTAACTTTAAAGATTTGTTTATAAGCTAAATATGCTGTTATGGAACCTGTTTCTTCAAAGAGCCTCCAGAAGAATGTTGCGGTCAGCCCCAAATAGACCACATCCTTTCAAGAGAATTGTTTAGAACTTTCTTACATTGAATTATATCATACCAATCCCCTCTTTACAAGGAATGTTAGCTATTTTTATATTTTTACAGATTCTAAAATTGGAGTTATTAATGTAATTCGAAAAATTAATATAACTCCTGTTTTAACACTACCTGATACATAACCAGGGCCCCTGCAATTGCTGCATTCAAAGAATCAATCTCTTTAATAATAGGTATTTTTACCCGGTAATGAGAATGGTCATAAATTTCATCCCTTATACCATGGGCTTCATTCCCAACCACTACCATTAAAGGGTAATTATACTCCAGTTGGTGATAATACAGCTCCCCCCTGGGATCTGTAGTAATAATCCGGTATCTTTTGTTATTATGTATGATTTCAATAAAACCCTTTAAATCAATATTACTATAAATAGGTATGTTAAAAACAGCCCCGGCAGTTGCTCTGAGCACCTTTAAATTAAAAATATCAACAGAGCCTTTCAGGGCGATAATACCATCAAATCCAGCTGCCAGAGCAGTCCGGATCAGTGTACCCATATTCCCCGGGTCCTGAACCCGGTCCAGTACAAGAATTCGTTCGGATTCTTTAAGAAAAC
>JADQBU010000205.1 GCA_016278435.1 Halanaerobiales bacterium | reverse complement strand
TCGACCTCAAGCAGGTGATTGAGGCAGAATTCATATACCTCACCACCTTTAAAGTCTGAAGGTGAATAGGGAAAGGCCAGATTTCCAGCTGTACCTACCCGGCCCTTATAACCATAGTGCAGCATACTGGAACGGGCAAAACTACAGATAGAACTGGCAATCTCCTGGGTAGTTGCAACTACCTCAATGATAATTCCCAGTTCATGGCTTTTAATTTCCTTTATCGGCTCCAGTTCTCCCATGACACCGTTTTTCCCATATACTTTAAATAATAATCTGTATTCCTCAGTAAGATCAGAAAAATTATCTCTCACCATCCCCCTGACCGCCTCCAGAATCTCATCTATCTGGTCAATCATAATGGGATCCCTGGTTCCGGCAATACTGATCGTTCTATGACCAATCTTTCTCGAGCCCTCCAGTTTGATTGTATACTGCTTATCAGCAAGAAATCTGCTCCCGCAGACTTCAACCCGTCGTTCATCCAGTTGCTTATATTTGCTTTTCTGCAGGTCAATAACCCCGCCCGGTCCTACCAGTCTGTAAGGATCACTCTTTTCATAAAGAGTATGAGCAGCAACAGATGTAACAGTACACTGCCGGTCAGGATTCATGGGCTCCAGAATAAACCCCTCTTCATTGATTATCCCCAGCATACAGTCACTACCACTTCCAGGGTCAGCGGCAATCGCTGCACACTCAAGTATTTTTCCCA
Organism: Halanaerobiales bacterium; assembly: GCA_016278435.1. Classification (GTDB taxonomy): domain Bacteria; phylum Bacillota; class Halanaerobiia; order Halanaerobiales; family JADQBU01; genus JADQBU01. The sequence continues at coordinate 11,539 of JADQBU010000205.1, read as the reverse complement.
TATGAAGGGCAGGTCCCTTCTTGAATCCAGCCTTAACAGGACCGGCAGCAAAGACAGACGGATCATATGCCCTTCCGGCCAGAATAACATCTACTCCTGTTTCCAGGGCATCTATTATCGGCTCTATACCCATCTGACCTACTATTCTGGTGCTATCTTCAATCTGCTGGCGGTTATTCTCTGTCAGAGGAAAAAGCGGTTTGACCCTGCCCTGCTCAAATTTTCTCAGTATTAAATCTTTCTCAAATTCAGCCCTGATCAGAGTCAGTTTTAAATCCAGCTCCTCTTCTCCTACAATCTCCCTGATAATATTTTCTGTCCACTGCAGGTGGACATCTGCACCAGACCCCCCTGCAGTACCAATCAGAATCGGAATCCCGGACTGTATGCCAGCTTTAATCATAAGTTGCAGGTCACGCTTAACTGCAGCCTGAGCAGTGAAAGATACACCAGCACCCAGATAATATGGTCCCGGGTCGGTGGAACCACCGTCTACTGCAATAAAATCCGGCTGTCTTGATAAACCGCGTTTAAAAGACTCTTCTGGAAAGCCATAACCCAGAATAGCTGTCGGGGCCAGTACTTTAATCTCCTTCATTTCCTGTCACCTCAGTTCATTTTTTTAATAATTGTTTTTCTATGTTAGAATATAATTAAGCCTGTTAATATATAATAATTTTAAAAAGTGGTGATAAAATGAGCAAAGAAAATGAGCTATCAATTATCTCTCTTGGCGGCAAGGGAGAGGTCGGTAGTAATATGATCGTTCTGGAATACCAGAATGATATAATCGTTCTGGATACCGGTACCCTCTTCCCGGAAAATGATTGTTTTGGTATTGATCTGATTATTCCCGATTTTTCCTATCTAATCAACAAACAGGATAAAATCAGGGGTTTTGTTTTTTCCCATGGACACGAAGACCATATTGGAGCTATTCCCTATATCATGGACAAATTAAAGGCCCCTCTCTACGGAACCGATTTAACCATGGGACTAATTGAAAGTAAATTAAACGACTTCGGGCTTGATCAGAAAGCAGACCTCAATGTTATTGAAGCAGGAAAAAGTCTGAAACTCGGTTGTTTTGAAATAGAGTTCTGTCATGTTAATCACAGTATTCCTGGTTCAGTAGCCATGGGTATCCATACCCCTGAGGGTTTAATTGTATATACCGGTGATTATAAATTTGACCAGACACCTGTCAACAATCCACAGACCGATTATGAAAAACTCTCAGACTGGGGTCAAGAAGGTGTCCTGCTCCTACTCGGTGACAGTACAAATTCCGAGCGGGAAGGCCACAGTTTATCAGAAAGAGTAGTAGCTCAAAATCTCAACGATGCCTTTAAACTGGTCCAGCAGAGAATAATTATTTCCACATTCTCAACAAATATTCACCGTATACAGCATATTTTCCGGGCTGGTCAAAAAGCAGGACGGAAAGTAGCTGTTGTGGGACGCAGCATGTTAAATACAATCGAAATTGCTGCCAGAACCGGTTATCTTAAAATTCCAGATGGAATGCTAATTACAATTAATGAGGCCGAAAAGTTGGACCCCGATAAAGTTATCCTCTTGATGACCGGCAGCCAGGGAGAACGCGGTGCTGCCCTGACCAGAATTTCACGTGATGAACATAGAAATCTCAAAATCAATCCTGGAGATACAGTTTTTCTGTCCGCTACCCCCATCCCCGGCAATGAAGTAGCTGTCGGTAAAACGATGAATAAATTATTTAGTCAGGGGGCAGAGGTTATCTATCATGAAATTCTCGATGTCCATGCTACCGGGCATGCCTGCCGGGAAGAACTCAAAATGATGATTAACTTGACAAAGCCGACCTACTTAGTACCGGTCCATGGTGAATTTAGACATCTCTATCACCATGCTCAGTTGGGCAAGGATATGGGAATCCCGGTAGAAAACATATATATAGTTGAAAATGGAAAAAGAATTAATTTAACAGCCGGTAAACTGGAATTAGATGGTGATGTTAGTTCAGGAAAAATCTTTCTGGAAAACAATAAAATTATGCCTGTAGACAGTAGGGTTCTGGACAGCCGAAAAAAACTGGCCAGCAATGGATTTATCTGTATCATCATCAAAAATAAAGATAATAGTTATCAGACCGATACAGAATTTATAACCCGTGGATATATGGACCTCTCCAAAAAGAAAGCCCTCTTACATAAGGCAAAATCTCTGGTTACAGATCTTATAAAGAAGGCTAACAGGGAAAATATCGGGGAATGGCCGGTTGTAAAAAGAGAAATCGTCGATACTTTAAATAATTATTTTTATCAGAAAGAGAACCATTCTCCCCTCATACTGCCAGAATTAATTAATATTTAATTATGTCTGGTTTCTTTTCTTTTTCCTTCTTTTCCCTGGCCTGGAGAAGGGTTAGAACACGCTGCATTTCATTATTTACAATCATCAAACCCTCATCTACACCCATTCCAGGTTTAGCCAGTATTTGATCCGGTCTGGCAGCCAGGGCAATATCTGTACAGATCTGAGCCGAACGGTCTGTTTCATTACAGGTCCCGCCCTGGTATGCCCCAATTCCTTTTTCCCGGCAGTAAAGTACTGCCTCTATCGTATTATTAATTCCTCCCAGGTCAGGTGTTTTAATCTGTATCATATCAGCAACCTCCCTGTCGGCAAACTCTTTAATATCCTGCAGGGTATTACACCATTCATCTGCTACCAGTTCTACCCTGATTCCATCCTTCTTCAACCTTAAACGCAGGGCTTTTAACTCCTCCATCTGACCTTCCCTACTGCCCATATCTACTGGCCCTTCAATCCTCAGTTTCAGGGGTTCAACAGCCTCTTTTAGTCTGGCCAGGTAATCCACAATAGCCTTCCTGTCTCCAGAAAAAGCCTGACCAATCGTTCCATATACATCCAGATGAATAATGGGTTGATAATCCTCAGAACCCAGCTCCCTGATCCGTTTCTTCAACCAGCAGGCATAATCCAGCAGCTTCTCTCCCCTTTCACCCAATTTTGTCATAACATTATTAATCAGGCCATGTGGCAGTATATCTACTCGTTTTATAATCATTTTTTCAGCATTTAAATAGCGGTCATCCCCACTCTGCGCCAAAATAGGTACTGGTAATGCCTGTAACTCAAGATTATATTCTTCTGCAACAACCTCTGTTCTCGAAATATGCCTGGCTTTAGCAACTGCGTCCAGTACAGCCTGTGTTATTCCATATCTCAGGGCAGTATGAATTCCCAGCTCATCAATCTTACCGGCCAGGCGCTGGAAACTGTCAAGTTTTTCCCCTACCAGAAGTGGGGCAATGTTATCCCTGATTACAGGAATAAATTCCTCTACCAGAAATAATGGATCCCGTCCACCTGTCCCTGAATACTGAACAGCTGCACAGTCCCCGTAGGCAACCTGACCATCATCAATGATAAGTATTACTGAAACTGATTCCCCGGCCTGTCTGACACTGGAAAAGCCCGGGGTCTGTGTCCGACCGCGGTAGGTAAAACCGTCCCCAGTTGCATTATTTCTGATGGCCTTCTGGTCATCAAAGTAAAACCCTGTCAATCCTGGCGAGAGTAAGACTCCAGTAATTGTCTTCATCATTGTCACCTTCCTGTGGAGATTTATCCTCTTGGTCAATTCTCTATTTATATTCTGAATTTATCATGATTCCTGAATAAACACATTTAAAATTTATCCCCTTGGTCTACCTATTAGCATACCCTTACCTATGGCATAAATATCATCAATTACCATCTGAAAACCAACATCTCTATCCTCACTTACCCCTCTTTCGGCAAGTTTATCATCATGAAAAGCCTTGACTTCCCTGTCAAATGGCAGATCTCCATAATTCAGAAATCTTACTGCACCCCGGTCATCACGGGCAGGTAACACTTTCCCCACATTATAACTACTGGGGGCAAAGGGAACATCAAGAATTCCAGCCTCAAAGCTCCTGACTGCTCCCAGGGCCGGATCATCATCTCCTAATTCCATTACTTTTTCTATTATTTGCTTAACCTCTAACCTTATCATCTTTTTCTCCAGGTCCAGCCTGGTTGTCTGTTCAATCCCCTGGTCACAGAGCATATTTACTATCTGTTTTGTTGTTTTAAGTCCTGAAGCGTTTGCCTCCCTGGTCGGAATCCCCATCGCTTCATGAGGAGTTTTAACAATCACCTTGGTAGCATTACTTAAAGCAGCTGCCACTGCACCCCAGCTGATAACAGCATAGGCCTTGGATTCATCCTGGGGGAAACCTCCCATCCACTGGTGAAAAACAGTAGTAACCTCCACGTCTTCATATCCATATTTATGTAAATAATGTTCTGCTAACTCTCTCAGAGTCTGAACAGCTGCTACATCCTGTATCAGATTCCCGTTCTGACCATAACCCAGGCTAAGATATTTTACCCCCTGCTCTGCTGCCAGCAAGGATTCAATAATTGCTATGCTGTGGGAAATCGATGGAGGTACCAGTGTACCCGTCAAAGGCCCGAAAGGTTCCCTGTTGATTCTGACCCCTTCTTCCTGATAATAACCTACCAACCGGTCAACATACTGCCAGTATTTTATTGTTGCTTCGAGAGATACCTTCTTTGCATAAGGGATATTATAAGAAATACCTCCACCTTCAAAGTCCGTAAATCCACCGGCCAGAGTAATTTCGGCCAGCAGCCGGGCATCAGGTGTACCATGTCTAACCTGCAGAGGTACAGGCAGGGCCTCAATAATCTGGCGGCAGACTTTTACCCCATAATTTACTGCCGGAAATCCGTTTAACATCGAACGTCCCAGCTCTTCACTTTCCTTTATTCCCTGTTCAGCCTCCCGGTACTGATTCTGACGGGTATAACTATCTATCGTAGTCGGCAGTAGATCTGCTTCACCCTCTTCGTACAGATATTTTAATAATTTTATATGCTCGGCCGGTAGGGCAACACCTGCCCGGGGTTGGATCAGGGTAAGCCTTTCAGCCCGGGCCTGTAGCAATTTATTAATAACTATCTTCTCCTGATCCATATTTTTATGATAATTAATTGCCTCTTTTATGTCTACTTCCTGCCCTGTAGGCCAGCCCTGCAGTACCTTCTGCCTTTCTGCCAGAAATTTTTCTTTATCTATCATTGCCACAAACATCACCTGCTTTAAGTATATATTTTTTCATAAACTTGACTGCCAGTAATGGTTCAACTTCAGCTAGTAATCCCAGTGGTGCCAGCAAGTATTTACTATCCAGTAGTAATTCCGGTTCAACCGGCGCCAGTAGATCTGATTGAGGCTGATTTTCATAAAGGGCCCCTGACATTATAAACTTCGGATTATCATTATAAACAATAACCCCACCGGTACCGATAATATTTTTAACACCGGTCAGATCTTTTCCCTCCTGAATCAAGCTTACACCAAGCGGCGTATATATTGTCTTTAAAACCCCAACATGACGAGCTGTTGATAAATTAACAGCATTTCGAGCCAGTAACCTGTCGATAATTACTTCAATCTTATTTGCAGCCAGATGGTCTACTTCCGCCTTAATCAGGTCAATATAATCCTGCAGAATTTCCCTGCTTAGTCCAGATTTTAAAGCCTGCTCCAGTTGTGTAAAAAGAGAATTAAAACCAATCGCCTCTACAAGTGAAGGGGCACTATATCTCATTCCCAGATCCCCCTCCACTGTTCTCTTCTTAAAAGGCTCTTCCAGTCCTCGCCAGCTAACACCATCCCGGGTTGGTTTACCACTGGCAATTGAATGCACATCTGTGGTTGCCCCACCTATATCGATGACCACAAGTTCCCCCAGCCCTCTCTCATCCTTATAACCACTGGCCAGGAGTGAAGCAGCCCTGAGGACAGCAGCAGGAGTAGGCATTACCAGCCCATCCAGAATACTGTTTACACGATCCAGTCCCTTGGCCTCAATAATTTTTTCCAGAAAAAGCTCCCTGATCTTTTCCCGGGCTGGTTCAATATTCAGTTCTTCCAGGCGGGGCATAACATTTTCAGTAAGATAACCCTCTTTTCCTCCTTGCTTAAATATATCCTGAACCTTTCCTGCTACAGCCCTGTTCCCGGCGATGATAACCGGGGTATGCAGGCAGCTTCCAGCAATCATCCGGGCGTTATGAACAATTACATCTCTGTTTCCTCCATCTGTTCCCCCCGCCAGAAGTAAAATGTCAGGTTCCAGGGATGAAATCTCTTCAATATCAATTGCAGTCAATTCAAAGCTAAAAGTTTTAAGCATCTTACTGCCTGCACCAAGCGCAGCCCTCCTGGCTGCTTCTGCTGTCAGATCAGGAACAAGTCCCACAGCAATCATCTTTAAACCACCGGCCGCACTGCTGCAGGCCAGCTTATACTCTGCTTTCTCCCAGCCCGTAAAATCTGCCAGAGCTTTTTTTAGCCCTCTGTTAACATCATCTTTAACAGTAGTATAAGCCTGTCCCTGTTTAATAATCCTTACCTTTTTCAGGTCCAGCATCACTGCTTTGGTATAGGTACTGCCAATATCAATTAACAGGGCCTCCAATTTTTATCACCCTTTTTATAGATATCTTTCTCCAGGTCAATAATTGCCGTTTCCGGCAGGGTGCCGGGCGGATAAGCCCGATCATAGCCCATCCCCCTGAATAATTCCTCCACATAGGGCCAGTCCCGCTTGCCAATAACCAGGTTTCCCCCGGCATAGAGGAGGATATCTCCAATACCGGCCTCCAGGCATTTTTCTCTTAATCCCCGGCAGTCCATTTCACCATGTCCATAAAGTGAAGAAACCCAGATAGCATCTGCTCCAGTCTCCAGGGCGGCATTTATAAAATCATTCTGGGAAGACATAACTCCAATATTTATTACATTTAAACCTGCCTGTTTTAAAGAATATTCAAGTATTCGATTGCCGACTGCATGCACATCTGCTCCAATTACCCCCAGTACAACTGTTGTCTTATCCACTGGCTTCCTCCCTCTGTTTGAAGATATTTTGTTCCTTGAAGTTAAGGGAAGGTAGCCGCAAAAACTCTCTTCCTTTTTCCAGAAATGACTGAGAAATTCTGCTGATATCACTGACAATAAATTCATGCTTCTCTCTTTTATTATTTAATAACTCCCTGTCCTTCAGGCTCCGACTGAGCTCTTTAGCCATCTCTACCCCGGAACTGATTAGATTTACACCTTCACCCATATATTCTCTTAACGGCTGGATAAGGTAAGGGTAATGGGTACATCCCAGAATCAAAGCATCAATCCCTGCTTTCTTTAACTCCCCGAGGCTCTCTGCAATCACTTCCTCAACTTCAGATCCGGAAAATTTACCGTCTTCTACTAAATCTACAAATACAGGGCAGGCCTGTGAATAAACCCTGATTTCAGGGTCCAGTTTTAGCAACAAATCCTGGTAAGCTTTACTGTTGATGGTTCCTTCTGTACCGATCACACCTACCTTTTTATTTCTGGTAACCTTCAATGTTTTTCGGACTGCACCTTCAACAGTGCCAAAGGCAGGTATAGAATAAAATGATTTAACCTGGGTCAGAGCAGCTGAAGTTGCAGTATTGCAGGCAATTACTATAGCCTTAATCCCCTTTTCATCAATTAAATAATCAATTATATTAAAAACATAATTTCTAACTTCCCATAACGGCCGGGGACCATAAGGTAGATGAAGAGTGTCTCCATAGTAAACTACATCCTCATCGGGTAAAAAATTAAAGACCTCTTTTAAAACCGTTAGCCCGCCAACTCCTGAATCCAGCAAACCTACCGGTCCCTTTATTTTTTTCATATATATACCAGCTCCCTCAATTATACTGCTTTTAAATTCATAAGTGCCGTTTTCAGCATATTAATCGAGCCTTGATCCGGTGTAAATTCAAATTTAATTATCTTCTTATCTTTACCAGCAAACATCTTCACTTCTTTATATTTATGTGGAGATGTCAATAAAATATCATTTTTATTTAAAAATTCTCTGTTAGTCATCTTTTCTCCAGACATAATTTCCAGTTTGAAATTATTTAATAAATCAATATTATCTAATGATTCCCTGACCTCCCGGGCAAAACCAGGGGAATTACAGACCAAACCAACCCCGGCCCCGGTTTTGATTCTGGCCAGCTCAACTATGGTTTCTAGCCTGGGTTCCAGAGAAAGATTAATGATTTTCTCTTCTCTCCCTCCCATAAAGTCGCTTACTTCTTCCAGATGGAAAGAAGTTGTAATAATTATTTCCACTTTTTCGAATATTTTTCTAACCCGTGAGGGTTTATCCCACATCTCAGTTGTTAACACAGGAATCCGGGATATCTGCTTTTTAAACTCAATTTTATCCAGAAGAAACGAAATCTGTTCCTGGCTACATTCCACCAGAGCAACTTTATACTTCTGTAAATTTTCCCGCCTCTCTTTTACCTTGATATAGGATATACTCAAAAAGTCATCCAGAGAAAAACCAAGTTCCATGGTTTCCTCCAGGGCCAGATCAATTATCTCTAATAGTTTATCCTTTCTACTCTTTTTCTTATTCTGAATACTACCACTAATCCCATTGATAAATGTCCCTTTACCCTGCCGGGAGAATATCAAATTCTCATTTTCTAATTCTTTATAGGCGGTGCTGACCCGGTTCCGGCTTACATTTAACTTGTCAGCAAGCACTCTTTCCGGAGGTAACCTGTCACCACCAGCCAGAAATCCTCTGGCAACCATTTCCTTTATCTGCTCCTTGATCTGTATATAGATTGGTATACCATTCAGACGATCAATATTTATTTCCACAGTATCCACTTCCCATATTGGACTAATGGTCTAATGGAGTAGTCCAATTTATTTATAATTATATACCTTCAGCATAATAATGCAAGTAGAATGCTATTCAGAAATTGCTAATTGTCGAAGCATGAAACAAGTAAATTGGCTATTCCTTAACTATTTAACAAGTTTTTCATCCGGAGGCAGGGGTTGAGATAAATCCATATGACCAACCAGAGTCTCGATTTCATCCCCATTAAGTAAAAATCTTACTTCTTCTATCTCAGAAAACTGGGCCAGAGTGTTGACTATAGAATAAACTGTCATCAACTCCCCGGTACTCCCACCCCAGTGATTATCTCTTAATTTCTGGTTAAAGTTAACTACAGCCAATTTATCTTCAATTTTAATATCCAGAATTTCTGTACCATCAGGAATTGTCTTACCCAGAGAGCTGGACTCAGGCCCTTTTATAAGTTCATTAATAGTATTTATGTATAATCTATCAGTTTCCACCATTCTCTTTTCTGCAACCAGATGGATAGCATTATCACCACTGAAATAAACCAGTACTTCAGTCTTATCTGCTGGCAACTTATTTCCACCCGAAAATACATTCAGGTAAATGAACACAATTATCAGTATTATAACTCCCAGAATAAATAACCTGTACCATTTTTTCTGCACAGTACCTTCCCCCTTATTCCCCGGCAATTTCCAGAAATTCAGATATAGCTGCCGCAATTGCTTTAGCTGCCTTTTCCCTGAATAAATCACTCTGGAGTAGTGATTCTTCATGTGGGTTGGATAGGAAAGCAACCTCAACCAGGGCGGCCGGCATATCAGTATATTTTATAACATAAAAGTTTTCTTTTCTTACCCCTCGGTCAAAGAGCTGCAGGTCTGCAAGTAATTTCTTGTAAATCCTTCTTGCCAGCTGCAAACTTTCACCATTTTTATTTGGAGCCAGATAGACTTCCGTTCCTTCAGAAAGTTTCTTGCTGGAAGAATTAGAATGAATACTTACAAAAATCCTGGCTCCGGCCTGATTGGCCATTTGCACTCTCTCTTTCAGAGAAATAAATACATCTTCTTCTCTGGTCATCTTTGCATTATAACCATTACGCTGGAGGATCTCAAAAACCTGTCTGGCAATGGCCAGATTAACAGCCTTCTCTTCCAGACCAGAATTACCAATAGCCCCCGGGTCAAAACCTCCATGACCGGGATCAATGTAAATCATATTACCTGGCTCTTCTTTTACTGATTCTGATGTCTTCTGTTTCTGTAATGTAATAGTTATAATCTCTCCTGGTTTTTCTGATAGAACTTTATAACTATTAAATTGATTTAAATCAAAAACAATTCTATTATATTCGACTCCCTGATTCATATACTGGCTACCTCTTATTTCCGATACTAACCCGGTAGCTTTCGGTAGATCAACAGTATCAAAATCTATATTAATTCCGGCAATATCAACAACAAGCCTGTCCGGATATGAAAACTTCTTAACATCATAGTCCACACTTTTACTCAATTCAATATTGATATCAGTACTATCTGTCAGATCTATCAGATTTACACTGCAGAAATCACTGGCTAGTATTATTTTATGGTGATACAGACCATCCTCACCTTTACTCTGTTTCCAATTATATCCTGTTTTCTCCTTTAAATCAACTACAATTCTCACGGTTTCTTCATTAAAGCGGGCAGTTCTGATAGATTTAACCGCTCCCTGGTCAACATCTATCCGGGCAGATAAATCGTCAGCTCTGACAGCATTGATGATATTGATAACCAGTCTTTCGGGATTATTTAGGGTAAATAAATCCGGTTCAATAGGTCCTGTAGTCTTAAAATTAATAGTATTTCCAGAGAAACTCAAATCCCTGATCGTCGTCCTCTCCGCAGGTCTAAGTGTAAATACTTTGCCTTCTTCATTGTTAATACTCTGCAGATATTTGCCATCCTTAAGCTCAATAACTACCCTTAAAACAAGGGGTTCATATTTAAACTGGCTAACCCTGACATCTTTTATGTATTCATTCTCTTTTAAGTCAAGATCAAAATCACTCAACATTAATTCTGGAAAATCCAGTACCATCCTCTTGGGGTCATTTAGAACCATTATCTCCGGCTTATTAAGCTTCCCACTGGCTGTAATATCTAATTTACCCTGATTCCAGTTGATAGACTTCAAACCGGGTGCAAAACTAATAATTATATTCCCATCATTCTCCTCAATACCACTTTCATTAATAAAGGGTATGGGATATTTCCCCTTCAATATCAGTTCCAGACGGGCTGTCCCTGATATTTTGTTTACCTCCAGATAAAAATTACTATTTGTCACATTATCAATAAAATCCTGATCCAGTATAGCCCTGTCAATGCCAATTATAAGTTTCCTGGGGTCTGAACTGTTATTTATTCTATAAGGGGTTATTTTATTCATCTTGATTACAAGTTTTTCCCCTGTTTCCTGCCAGGCAACTTCCTGTACAAAGGCTTCAGCTTTATAAATATACAGGGTATTACTTTCCTTTTCATAACTGGTTAGATACCCAAAATTTTCTACTACTTCTCGCACCGGAATATAGGTATGACCTTCAATCATCGTCATACCAGCTTTAACCTGTATCGCATCACTATCTACCTGTATATAGGAACTGTCCAGCATCATTTTGATTGTCTTATCATATTTTTCCAGGGTAAGGGTTTTAATAGACTGTATCCAGTTTAGTTTAATATCGAGTTCATCAGCAAAAGCAC
>JADQBU010000408.1 GCA_016278435.1 Halanaerobiales bacterium | reverse complement strand
CCCCGGGCCATTGGTTCGGCGATAAGTATTGTAGGAGCCCTGGTTCTGGGTGAGGCAGCGATCAGTGCCGGTCTGGTTTCCCCGCCGATGGTAATTATAGTTGCCATCACAGCTATTTCTTCCTTTACTACTCCCAATTATGCTCTGGCCACTACAGCCAGGATATTACGTTATATCTTTATTGTCCTGGGCGGAACTCTGGGTATGTTCGGGATTCAATTCGGGGTACTATTATTTATCATTCACATGTGTAGCTTAAGGAGTTTTGGTCAGCCCTATTTCCAGCCCTATGCACCTTTCATCTGGCAGGATTTGAAGGACTCTATTATCAGGGTCTACTGGTGGAAATTGATTACCCGTCCTAAATTAACAGGCGGACGGCAGCCGCAAAGGCAGAAGAAGGGCCAACAGCCGAAAACTCCCCGGGAGGAGGAACAGGAATAGAATGAATTCAGCCCGAGAAAAGATAGCTAACCGGCAGCTCTGGTTTATATTATTCATGATGCGGTCCATCGTTATTTTATCCTTTCTTCCTATCCTCGCCTCTGCCGATGCCCTGCAGGATGCCTGGATCTCGGCTCTGATCACCCTGGCCGGCTCCGAGGTTTTTATCCTGTTGATTACACTGATTGATATAAAGTTTCCGGAATTAACAGTAGTGGAATACAGTCAGAAATTACTGGGTAGTATTGGTGGTAAATTATTAAGTCTTGTTATACTGTGGATTTTTCTCCAGTCTTCTGTGGTTGATATAAGACTATATGCAGAGGTGATTGTAACCGGCTTTATGCCCCGGACCCCGATGATAGTCATTATTGGAGGCATGGTTTTAGCAGCAGTTGTCTGTGTTTATAACGGGATTGAGGTTCTGGGTAGGGCAGCTGACTTTCTGTTTTTTGTTTTTATTGTAATGTTGTTGAGTATCCTTTTTATTCCTCTACCCCAGGTCGATTTAAAGAATATTCAACCGGTTCTGGCCCGGGGATGGACACCTGTTATCAAGGGTGCAATTACCCCGGTAGCATTAATTTTACAGGTCTGGGTTATAGTTATAATGGGTGCTAATACACTGGAGCCCAGAAAAAACATTAGAACAGCTACAATTTCAATAGGTATTTCAATTTTAATTTTAGTCCTGGTTGGGTTGATAACTATCTCAGTAATTGGACCCTATGAAGGGGCAAGATCTAATTTCCCGGTACTGACTTTGATGAGGTCAGTAGAAATGGGCAGTTTTCTGGAAAGAATGGAAGTGTTAATTGTTTTTGGCTGGGGTCTGGGTTTATTTATCTCGGTTTCAACTTTTCTCTACTGTGGGGCCAAGGGTTTATCCCAGCTTTTAAATCTAAAGGATATCAGACCTTTACTCCTGCCTATGGCCTTGATCTGGGTCTTTATGGGGGTTCATGGCTTTAAAGATATTTTTTCTCTCTATGAATTTTTACAACCGGCTGTATTTGCACCTTATGGATTCACATTACTGGTAGTTCCCCTTGTTTTACTCTGGGGTGGTTATGGGGTCAGATACATTCTCGGAAAAATAAAGGATGGTAAATAATGAAAAAGATAGTCAGTATAATAACAACTATTGGATTGCTTTTATCCCTGCCTTTATTTCTCACCGGCTGCTGGGATAGTCAGGAACCGGAAAAATTAGCCATAGTTATTGTTGCAGGATATGATTATAACCCGGAGACCGATATGTACAAAATAATTATCCAGATAGAGAGTCCTCTGACCAGGCAGGGAAGTCAGGGAGGAGCGCCCAATAAACCCCCGTACTGGACTGTTTCGGCCTGGGGATATACCCCGATTGATGCCGTTGCCAATATCAGGAAAAAGGCAAGCCGTGAAATTTTTTATTCTCATCTGCATCTACTGGTTATTTCAGATAAACTTCTGAAAACAAAGGGAATTATTACGGTACTGGATGCTTTAGCTAGGACCCGGCAGAGCCGTCCAATTGTCTATTTAGCTACAACCGGAGAAGATGTAGAGGACATATTGACTATAGATTATCCGATAGAATCTGCAAATGCAGTCGGATTAATAAACCAGCTGGAAATAACCGACCGGGGTCTGGCAGCATCTATCCTGGAAAATGCCCGGCAATTTTTGATTAAACTTGAACAACCGGGAATTGAGCCGGTAGCAGTTAATTTAAAATTAATGGGAAAAGAGCAAAGTGGTGGGGGAAATACTGGCGGCAGCTCCGGAGGGAAAACTGGAGGTAGTTCAGGTGGAAATAGCAGCGGGGGGAAAGATGAGACTTCAAAACCCAGTACACCACCACCGATAAAAATTGATGGGTTAGGTGTCTTTAATAAGGATAAATTAGTAGGAAAATTAAATGACAGAGAAACCAGGGGCTGGAGCTGGATTGCCGGGCAGGCAACCCGGGGTATTGTTAATATTACATATCCGAAAAATAAAAGTACTATTTTAACCATTGTTACAAAATTGGCTACAAATAAAATTACTCCTGTAATTAGAAATGGAAAACCAGCAATTAAGCTGGATGTTGAAGTAAGCGGGCGAGTTGAAGCGGCCACGGGAATAGTTGGTTTTAAGGAAAGTTCCTCCATAACCCAGAGTCTCAAGAACAGGCTAGCAGCGGCTGTTAGAAATGACATGAAGCTGGCTATCGATAAAGCCAGGTCCCTTAATAGTGATATTTTTGGTTTTGGTAATGCCTTTTACCGGTTAAAATATAAGGAATGGAAGAAGTATGAAGATAAGTGGGATGAAATTTTCGCCAGTTTACCGGTAGAGATAAATGTAGAGACAAATATTTTCAGAACGGGTATGGTTAACAAGGGACTTAAGCTGAAGTAGGAGACTTAAGTTGGAATTACCGGGGAAAGTTGATAAAGTAGATAAAGATTACCAGGAACATTTGACAAACCAGCAGGAGGGATATATAATATTTTATGTGATGGAGTTTATATTAAGAGTCAGTAATAAAAGTTGAAATTATCCTACTGACCTTATAACTCCAGTTTTAGTATTTCATGCGCCCGTAGCTCAACTGGATAGAGCGACTGACTACGGATCAGTAGGCTGAGGGTTCGAGTCCTTCCGGGCGCACCATTTTAATCAGGTGAAATTTTATGAATGAAATTAAAATTGATGAAATTAAAAATGAAGATATTACATATATGAAGATGGCTCTAATTGAGGCCCGGAAAGCTGTGGAAATGGCTGAGGTACCGATTGGAGCTATTGTAGTTTTAGATGGTGAAATTATAGGCCGGGGTTTTAACCAGAAAGAGTCTCAAAATGACCCTACTGCTCATGCTGAGATTCTGGCCATTCGTGATGCTGCCCGCAATATTTCCAGCTGGCGGCTGGAAAACAGTACTCTATATGTTACCCTGGAACCCTGCCCGATGTGTGCCGGAGCGATGATTCAGGCCCGGGTAAAGAGACTAGTTTTCGGTGCTTCCGATCCCAAGGCAGGAGTAACAGGCACTCTTTATAATTTAGTTGAAGATAAGAGGTTTAACCATCAGCTAGAGGTTAAAGGAGGGGTGCTGGCCGAGGAATGTAGTTCTCTGCTAAAGCAGTTTTTCAGTGAGTTGAGAATAAGGAAGGATGGATGAATCTGGCTGAGAGTCCCAAAAAATGCTTGAGAATGAAGGACAGATGCGTCTTTCATCTGTGATAAAATGTTCAAAAATATAAAAACTTGATGTTTGTATATAATTCTAATATAATAAGTAATGTCAAAGAAAAAAAGGGAAGGATGGGTGAGTCCGGCTGAAACCGCTCGACTCGAAATCGAGTAGATACCTAACCGTGTCTCGAGGGTTCGAATCCCTCTCCTTCCGCCATTTATATCTACAGAAAGCTATATAGCTATTATTAATTATATAACAACATTTACAGACTGTGAGGCCAAGAAAAACTATTACATTAAAAGAAATAGATGTTGGACACCCTGCTGAAGAATGGCAACGTATAGTATACTCGATTTTTGGGTGAAAATAGTATAATCGAACTCAGTATTCCCTTCTTTAAGTTTGCTTGAAGAAGGTTTTTATATAATTGAACATTTAAAAGAGGATATTTTAATCTTCTGTGGAATTCTAATAAATAAGAAGGAAATTATACATTTTTGTTGTAGTTTGTTATAATGGAGGCAAGATTTTATGGGGATAGTAAAAAATAAAATAAATAGTGTAAATATATTTTTCGTAATATTTTTAATTTTACTGGTGAGCTTGAGCTTTAATCATTTTTTATTATTTCATTCCCTGGTTGAGTTATTTAGTGTTGTTATTTCATTTGTGATATTTATAATTTCTTTTTATTCACACACGAAAATTAAAAATTACTTTCTTGTAATTATGGGGATCGCTTACGGTTTTATTGGCTGCTTTGATTTATTTCACACCCTGGCCTATAAAGGGATGGGTGTTTTCTCAGCAGGAGCTAATTTACCTACTCAGCTCTGGATAATTGCCCGCTATATGGAGAGTATATCCTTCCTTATTGCTGTCTGGTATATAAACACTGAAGCCAAAAAGAAATATAAATACAGGAAGATATTGTATATATTATTACTGGTTTCTGTTTTAATTTTAATTTCCATTCACTTTAATATTTTCCCTGATTGTTATATAGAGGGGAAAGGCCTTACTATATTTAAGATTATTAGTGAATATATAATTTCCGGCATCTTACTTTACAGTTTGTTTTTATTTAAAAAAAGAAAAAAACATTTTGAAACCTATAATTATAGAATGATTTCTCTCTCAATAATCATGACAATATTATCGGAATTATCCTTTACATTCTATATAGATGTTTATGGTTTATCCAATATTACAGGACATGTTTTTAAATTATTATCGGTAATATTTATTTTCAAGGCTATTGTAGAAACAGGATTTAAAAGGCCTTATGACTTGATATTCAGGGAGCTGGTCATTCAGAAAAATATTGCAGTCAGGAATATGAAGGAAATAAAGAAAAAAGAAGAAGAGATTAAAACCAGGTATGAAGAAATTAAAAAACTTAATCATCAGTTAGAAAATATAATATATCTTACAAATCGTATAAGTATTACCTCCAGACAGGGAATACAAAAATTTCTGGAGGACGTATTGAATATATCATATGATTTAATCGAAGAGGCCGACTATGGAAGTGTTTCAATTTATGATGGTAGACAGTGGAATGTTATTAAGATAATAGGTTATGAGCATACAATGATTAATGAACTGAATAAAAAGAGAGATCTTATTTTTAATTCAAAAGAAAATCTTTTTGACCTTGATATAATCAAGGTAGATAATGATGATTTATATAATTATATTGATTTAAAGAATATTTCTCCGGAAACAAGAGATTTTCTTGAGCAAGTTGCTGAAGAAATTAAAGAATCAATCTTTTTTGATTTGATTTATTTAGATAATAAGCGGTTTAGATTATCGCTTGATATTTCAGCAGAGAGCAGTAAAGTATTTAATGGTAATAATGAAAGGGTCTTAAAGGCTTTTAGAAATTTAGTATATATATTCATTAATCTAAATAAAACCTCAGATCTTAGTGATGATAAGATGGATAATTTATTTAAGGAGTGATAATAAATGTTAAATAACTCTTTGACAAAACAGTTTTTAGATCTAAAAAGTGGTAGTCATCTAATACTTATCCATAATCAGGTTGAAGAATGGAGCACAGCAGTTTCCACTTTTATTTTAACAGGAATTGAGAATAATGACAAATGTATTTATATCAGTGGTGAATATTCTGATGACTTTATCAAGAAGATCCTCAGGGAAAATAATATTGATATTGAGGAATTAGTAGCCGGGGGGCAGCTTTTATTTCTGACAAAAGACCAGCTATATGAAAATGAATTTAATATAGATTATATTTTAAACTTACTACAGCAACAGGCTGATAATGCAGTAAAAGGCAATTATAATGCTCTGAGTATAACCGGTGAAATAAGCTGGGTTGTAAATCAAAGTAATAGTCTGGATAAAATAATTAGATATGAAAAAATAATTGAAGAGAAATTATTCCGCTCTTACCCGGTCAAGGCCTTATGTAGGTATAATATGGATTCATTTGATGAAGGGTTATTAAAAACCGTAATTGAACTTCATCCCTATTTAGTCTGGAAATCTAGATTATATAAGAATCCATATTACATATCACTGGATTCTTTTAACAGTAATAATCTATATCGAAAAGAACTTGAAGAATGGTTAAATAATATTGATTATTACACCAGAGAAAAAGATAAACTTACTAATACTATACAGCAGGAGCAAAACAAATTTGAGTTTTTATTTAATCAAATAGATGATGCCCTGTTTGTCCACGGAATTACTGAAGATGGCTTTACAAATTTTGAAATGGTTAATAAACAGGCCTGTGATCTTCTTGGATATACTGAAAAAGAATTATTAAGTTTGAAACCGGAAGATGTTAATCAATATATGGAGGATTTTTTTGGAGATAAATTTGAAAGATTAATAAATGACAGGCATATTAAATACGAGTCAGCACATATAACAAGGAATAGAAAGACAATTCCTGTTGAGAACAAATCTCATCTCTTTGAACTTGAAGGAAGAGTACTGGTTCTGACCATTGCCAGGGATATAAGAGATAGAAAAGAAAAGGAAGTGCAGTTAGATGAGAGGCATAATGAAATAATTAAAAAAAATAGAGAACTTGAAAAATCAAATAACAGGTTGAAAAAATTAATTGAGATTGTATGTGAGTTATCATCATACAGCCTCAAAACAGAAGAAGAATTTTTGAAGAAAGTATTTAGAACGTCTTTTGATATGATTGGGGAGGCAGAAACTGGAAGTGTATATTTATACAGGGGTAATAAAGTGGAATTTATTGATGCTGTAGGCCATGATTTACAGGGTTTAAAATCAGTTAGAATAGACAAAGAACTCTTTACCCAAAACAATAAGATCAGGCATATAAAAGATAAAAATAAAGATTTTATTGATAAATTATCTAATGCAGAAAAATTTAAATTTCTGGAGGTTTCTCTACCAGTAAAAGAATCTATCTTCTTTGATATATCATCAGAGCATGATTATGTAGGGGGAATCAGTCTTGATATTAAAGAAACCAGTAGTAAATCTTTTCAGGCTGGATCACTGAAAATCTTAAGTGCTTTTAAAAATATCACTGAATCATTCTACAATATACAAAATTATGATAAATTAAGAGGTAAGTTTACTAAAGAAATAGTTCTTTCTATGATACATATGCTTGAGTTTCATGATAAATATACAACTGGACATTCAGAAAATGTGGCTATTCTGGCCAGTGATTTTGCTGAAAATTTAGGAATGGATGAAAGAGAAATTTCCCGGGTATACTGGGCCGGGTTAGTTCATGATATAGGCAAGATTATTATACCAGCTTATATTTTAAATAAAAAGGGAAAGTTGACTGACCAGGAGTATAAAGTTGTAAAAAACCACCCGGTCTGGGCTTATAAAACATTGAAAAGATCAAATCAACTCTCAGATATTGCCGATTATGTGCTTCATCATCATGAGAGATGGGATGGGCAAGGTTATCCGGACAATATGAAAGATGATGAGATTCCATTAATATCAAAGATTCTGGCGATATCAGATACCTGGGATGCAATGAGGTCAAATCGAGCCTATCGTGATGCATTAACATATAGTGAGGCTATATTCGAGTTAGAAAAAAATAAAGATAGTCAGTTCTCTGGAGATCTGGTTGATAAATTTATTCAAATGTTGGAGTCTGATACAGATACTTTATTTTCTCATAGATGAGCTATAATTAATGGATGGTGTTATGAATGAAAAATAAAATTTTATCTTATAAACTAGAAAAAAATGAATCAAAAGATTCGAAAATATTACTGTGTATGAACAACAATAGAAACCTGGATTTATTGAGCAGGTTTCTTGAGACCAATTATCTGACATATAAAAATATTGATGAAGATGTTGAATTTGATCTTATTCTGGTTGACAGAAAGAATTATCAGCTTGAATTCAATAAATTAAAAAGTTTAAAAAAGCAGCAGGAGCCTCTTTTTCTTCCATTGATTTTATTGCATAAAATGGAGGATACAGTTGATTACACTGTTAAGATGATGAATATATTTTAACTCCGATAAAAAAAGATGTATTGAAAAATAGAATAAAAAATTTACTACAGACCCGGGAACTTACAAGAGAATCATTTCATCTAAAACTCAAATGTGAATTCATAGTTAATAATATTGATGAGATGGTGTTTCTTTACAGGGTTAATTATCTTAAAGATACCTTACATGAATTTACTGAGATTAATGATATATGTGTTAAAAATACTGGATATAAGAAAGAGAACTTATTAAATATGAAACTTACTGACCTGGTGATTAAGGAACATAAATTAATTTTAAATTCATATTTTACTGAACTGGAAAGTACTGATACAGCTGTGATTGAAGTAAAAATCATGAAAAAAGATGGCACCTCTATTCCTGTGGAAATTAATTCTAAGACTTTAAATCTTAATTGCGAGAAGATGGTTTTATCGGTGGTAAAAAATATTTAATAAATTACATTTTTTTGCCTCAAAACAAGGGATTTTGCAACTTATCCAGAAATTATTTACATATATTGACTTTCCCTGTTATTCAATTTAGGCAATAATTTTTTTCATGTAAACAAAAATTTAGCTAATTATATGGAGGAGAAGAAAAAGCCCCATGCAAATCGTCAGGGACCCTTGAATTTTCAGATACAAACATATTTTTTTATTAATCCCGGTTCTTTCTTTTATATATAATATAGGAGTAAATATAGCCTATAACCGTTACCCCGATAGCAACCCCGATAACCACTCCAAATCTTATACTGGCCGATAAGAACAGACTTATCAGTATTGCAATTCCTCCTGCTACGAAGAGTTTACCGCCCAGTCGGTGAGTTTTTCTCCAGACCTCTTCATCAGCCAGAGTCCAGGGAGCCTTGATCCCCACAAAATAGTTGTGTCTGACCTGGGGTAGATAGTTTCCGATGATTATAAATAATATACCAAGACCCAGGGAGACTACCTTGCCGATATCTATCTTATATCCCAGATTGTACAGTAGTGATACTATATATAGTACTCCCAGAAAGAAGATTACACCTCTTCTGATATAACGGTAGCCCTTTTTAAACATCGCATAGTTCTGGCTGCGGGGATCTATCAGTGGTGTATAAAGCATTAAGATATAGACACCGATAGCCAGTAAGGGTGGAAAAAAAGTTCCGGGTAGTTTACTCATATAATTATCCGGTTCACCCTGGATATTCCAGTGAATTATAATTTTATCTGGTAAATAATTATAGGTTATTATACCGATTATAAACATACCGATTATCAGCAGTACAAACGGCCAGTCTTTCCTGAATTCTTCTTTTACATTATAATCCTGGTTTTTGATTTTCATTGTTATCCTCCTTATCTATGCCTGTAAAATCAAGAAACCAGTTTAAAGCATCCTGCAGAACAGTGGTGTTTAATGAGTAATATATATACTGCCCTTCTTTCTCTCTGCTTACTAATTCGGCCCGGTGGAGAATGTTGAGGTGGTGAGTAATACTGGGTTTAGTTATTGAGAATTGATCAGCTATTTCACCAGCAGTAAGTTCCCCATCTCTCAACATGGCCAGTATCTGTCTCCTTGTCTTATCAGACAGGGCCTTGAAGATTTTATTCATGTGATCAGGACCTTTCTCTTAGATTATTATATAATTAGCTAATTATCTAAATATATTTATATTATAATATAAAATTTATAAATTGTCTAGACACAAGTTAAATTTAGTTGAATTTAGAGTTGCTAATTTTAAACTAGCTGTTTTAGTTTAAAGGACTTTCTTGCTTAATACTGAATTATATATTTAGAAGGATTGTAGCGAATAAAACAATCCAATTATTCAGATGCTGAATATATAGGTCATAAAATAAATTAGGGGGAGTTGTGATGTCTGAATTTATTAATAATCAAACAGAGGCAAGAATAGAAGGATTAATGCAATTTTCAATGGGTATTATGGCCGGAGAGAACGGTAAAGAATTAATTGAAAAATATCGAAAGGCAATTGAGAATGTTACTCCCCACGATATTCTTGAGATGGAGGACAGACAGGTGAAAAAAGGTGTTAAACCAGCACTTATAAAAGAACATATTGAAAAAATAATGAATGGGTTAAGCATATATCTTGACAAATATGAATGGGAAAAACCTGAAAAAGGACATCCCCTTTATTATTTAATGAAAGAAAATAGGATGCTTGAAGATAAACTGGCAGATACAAAAAATATATTTAAAAGAATTGTATTGAATAATGATGAAAAGATTGATAAAAATGAAGAGATAGGAAAATTAATTCAATCTATTAACGGACTTAAAGAATTTAATATTCATTATATCAAAAAAGAGAATATACTTTTCCCCTATTTAGAGAATAAATGGGATAATTACCGCCCATTACAGGTCATGTGGTCCTTACATGATGATATTCGTCAGTGTTGGAAGGATTTAATCAATCTCCTTACAAATAAAGATGAACTTGACCAGGAATTACAAAGAAAATTTGCCAGACTTTGTTTGTTAATGTATAGAATGATTTTTAAAGAGGAAAAGATAATATTTCCTGTTGCCATGGATACCTTGAATGCCAGAGAATGGAAAGAAATACAGGAACAGAGTCAGGAATTGGGATATTTTCACATAACCCCTCAGGAAAAATTGAAAATTGCTGAAGAAAATGAAGCTGAAAATAATGCAAACTATCAATTTTTAAGCGAAGAAAAGATAATGCTTAAAACGAAGACAGGTTCTCTCGACCTTGAGCAGATAATTATGATATTTAACAATTTGCCTGTTGATATAACCTTTGTTGATGAGAAAAATATAGTAAGATATTTCAATAATCCAGAGCAGAGATTTTTCCCCAGGTCACCTGCTATTATTGGAAGAAAGGTACAGAACTGTCATCCGCCGGAAAGTGTACATATTGTAAATAAAATACTGGACTCATTTAAAAAAGCAGAAAGGGATAAAGCAAGATTCTGGATTCAGATGCAGGGAAAATTTCTTCTTATAGAGTATTTTGCCCTGCGAGATAAAAATGGAGAATATAAGGGAACTCTTGAAATTAGTCAGGATATTACAGAAATTAAAGATCTAGAAGATGAGAGGAGACTTATAGAGTGGGGGTAACTGATATTCTCAAATAAATTTACTTTATAGCATTAACATACATCAAAGAGCAATACATCAAGACCAGGTTGAATTACCTTGACATTATAATTAAAATGACTTATAATATTAATGACTCAAATTTTTTTAACTTTATGTGTATACAAAATTGTATACACGAATAAAAACAGACATCATACATATTATTAAGGAGAATCCTGATATGCTGAATTCAATAAATAAACCACAAAATTTACGTAAACAAGTATATGAAAGACTTAAGAAAGGAATAGTTACCCATAAACTGTACCCAGGGATGAAACTGGATGAGAAACAGATCAGTGAAATGCTGGGAGTCAGCAGAACACCTATACGGGAAGCATTTGCCCGCCTTGATCAGGAGGGTCTGGTAGATATTGAGCCGCGAAGAGGTGTTTTTGTTTCAAGGATAACTGTGCAGGATTTGATAGATGTTCTGTATATGCGGGAAGTTCTGGAGGGGTTAGCAGCCCGGTTATTTACTGCTGCTGCTGAGAAAGAAGATGTTGAACGGTTAAAAGAAATTATGCAGCCGTTTGCCCGGGAAAACCTTGATGCAAAAATTAATGAATATAATCTGGCCAATGTTGAATTTCATAATTATGTTTTAGATAAGAGTAAAAATACTAGATTGGTTTCAACAATGCATAATATGTATGATCATCTTTCTATGGCTAAAATGTTAAAGATAATACGGATAACCGGTCGTGCAAAAAAATCTCTAAAGGAACACAGAAGGATTATTGAAGTAATAGAAAAAAGAGATGCGCAACAGGCTGAATTTTTAATGCGGAAACATATATCATTATTGAGAAATGATATTATTGACAATTTAGATAAGATTAAAGAACAGAATTTAAATTTTGTTAATTAAGTTAATTTTTTATAAAATCTTGTATACAAATATGTATACATATATTTCTCCTTTGCTCTGGGGATAATAAAATAATTGTCTCTATAAAAAGGAGATGGGTTTAAACGTTAGACTAACTTTAAGGAGGAATAAAAAAATGAACAAATCAGAAGAAAGAGATGTACAGATTT
>JADQBU010000422.1 GCA_016278435.1 Halanaerobiales bacterium | reverse complement strand
ACGCAAGGGAAGGGTACTGGAGATCGATAAAGAAAGGGCTGTAGTCCAGGTTTTTGAAGGGACTTCTGGCTTAAGTACAGAACAGACCAGAACAAAATTTTTACATCATCCCATGCGTTTATCACTTTCACCTGATATTCTGGGCAGGGTATTTAACGGTATAGGGGAACCTATTGATGGTGGTGGTGATATCTTTTCCAGCAATAATTATGATGTTGATGGTGAACCAATTAACCCCTTTGCCCGTAAATATCCGCGCAATTTTATTCAGACCGGTATATCGGCAATAGATGGTTTAATGACTTTAATCCGGGGGCAAAAATTACCTATCTTTTCCGGTAACGGATTACCACATAATCAGCTTGCTGCTCAGATTACAAGGCAGGCCAGGTTGGAAGATCAAAAAGAACCATTTGCAATAGTCTTTGTGGCTATGGGGATTAAACATGATGATGCCCGGTTTTTCCGCAACTATTTTGCCGAAAGTGGTGTTCTACAGAATGTAGTAATGTATCAGAATCTTGCTGATGACCCACCGATCGAAAGGATAATTGCACCAAGAGCTGGATTAACTGCAGCTGAATATCTGGCTTTTGAAGAGGGTATGCATATTCTGGTTATTATGACCGATATGACAAACTACTGTGAAGCTCTGCGGGAACTATCGACCAGAAGGGGTGAGGTTCCGAGTAGGAAGGGTTATCCCGGCTATATGTACAGTGACCTGGCCAGTCTTTATGAAAGGGCAGGTATGATCAAGGGTAAAGAAGGATCTATAACCCAGATTCCGATCCTGACTATGCCCAATGATGATATCACTAATCCTGTTCCTGATCTAACCGGTTATATAACTGAAGGTCAGGTTGTTCTTAAAAGGGAACTTTATCAGAAGGGAATCTATCCACCGATAAGTATCTTGCCTTCACTATCAAGGTTGATGAAAGATGGTATCGGTGAAGGCTATACCCGCAAGGATCATGATGACCTTTCCAGTCAGCTCTATGCTGCCTATTCCCATGTTCAGGAAGTCAGATCTCTGGCTTCTGTTATAGGTGAGGATGAACTATCTGAGCTGGATCAGACTTATCTGAAGTTCGGCAAAAAGTTTGAAAATGAATTTTTAAATCAAGATAAGGAGGATAACCGGGATATTGAGCAGACCCTGGACCTGGGTTGGAAAGTAATCAGTGATTTACCCGAATCGGAACTGGACCGTCTGTCGGCTGATTTAATCGAGGAATTTTATCATAAAGCAGGGGATAACCATGAGTAGAGATATATCTCCTACCAGGAGCAATCTGCTCCAGACCGAAGATTCACTGGCTTTAGCTAAAGAAGGTTATGAACTCCTGGATAAGAAGCGGACAATTCTTATTCAGGAGATGATGGACCGGATCGATACGGCCAAGGAGATTCAGTCCCAGATAAGTGAATATTTTTATGAAGCCTACCGGGCATTACAGGTAGTTGATATCACAATGGGAATTGAAACAGTAGAAGAGATTGCTACTGGAATCGAGTTTGTTGATGATATCGAGATTAAAAATTACAGTGTCATGGGGGTGGAAATACCGGAAGTAAAGAATGTTTCTGAGAAGATTGAGCCGCGCTACAGTCTGATGAGAACAAATCTTTCACTGGACCGGGCTTTCGAGAATTTCAAACGGGTTGTAGCCTTAATTGCAAGATTGGCTGAGATTGAGACTTCGGTTTACAGGCTGGCTGCTTCTATTAAGAAGACCCAGAAAAGAGCTAATGCCCTTGATAATATCATGATCCCCCGTTATCAAGATACTGTAAAATTTATTGAAGACACCCTGGAAGAAAGAGAAAGGGAGGAATTTTACCGGACAAAGATGATTAAAAAGAAAAAGGGATAAAGATTTTAAAGAATCCATTCACCAGTTATTAATAAATTAAACTATAAGTGGAAAATTATAGTTACATTAAAAAAAAGGTTTTGTCGAAAAGACCGCGAATTATAATAATAGTTGATATGTAGTTGATATTCTGAAAGGAGACTGGTTGATGGAAGGGTTCTATTACGGAATAGATGACCAGGATCACATTGAAAAAGTTAACCAAAAAAATGCACAATTAGCTTTACTGGGAAAAGGTGATGGAACTGAAGTCATGCTCCAGTATATTGAAAAAGATGACTATTTTGGAGTAAGTCCCAGTGATAGTGAGGTTATGGAGTTTTTCTATATTATCGAGGGCAGTATTAAGTATGTTTCTGAAGATGAGGAAATAATACTTAATGCCGGAAGCTATTTTTATGTATATCTTCTGGAGCAGACTGTAAATTTTAAAGCAATAGAACCAGTAAAACTCCTGTATATTTCGAGCCAGCCTATCTTTCATTTTATAAGTAATGATATTAAAAAATTATTAGATATTTCTAAACAGGTTGAAGATAAGGACGTATATACCCACAACCATGCTGATAGAGTGAAGAAATATGCTGCTGGTATAGGTGATAAACTGGGAGTATCTAAAGCAAAGTTTGAAGTACTCTGTTATTCTGCTCTTCTCCATGATATTGGGAAGATTTATGTCCCAGATGATATTTTAACCAAGGAAGGGAAACTAACAGATGAAGAGATGGATATAATAAAAAAACATCCTTCAGATGGACGAAAAGTAGTTGAAGGAACCTATCTGGAAAGGATGGGAAAGGTTATTGAGCAACATCATGAAAGGTTTGATGGTTCCGGTTATCCGAAGGGACTCAAGAGTGATGATATATTACTTGAGGCCAAGATAATAGGTATCGCCGATTCCTTTGATGCTATGATTACTGATAGGCCGTACCGGAAAGCGATGGATCCGGAAGCTGCCTTTACGGAACTGAACAGGTTGGCCAGTACAGAGATTGACCGGAAGATAATGGCCGCTTTTGGTGAATTGTTGAGAGAAGAAGGTCTTATAAAATAGATTTTATAAAGATATAGAGACAAATCTCAAAATTTTAAATGATATAGAAAAGGGGTCAAGTTGTTTTGCAAACTTAACCCCTTTAGATATGTACTATTACCATGAATAGACATGTAGTGGATCGATTGCTACTGTTGTTCCTCCTACATCGACTTCTACATCTTCGCATTTAACGTCTGCCCCGTCTTTTTCTGCTTTGTCTTTTGCTTTTTGGGCAGTTTTATCAGTTTTTTCAACTAGTTTATCTATTATCTTATCTACATCCTTGGCTTTTTCAGCTTTAGCCTGAGCCTTATCAATTGCTTTTTCTATTTTTGCATTTGCCTTATCTACTGTTTTTTGTGCATCCGGGGCAGCATAAACTAGCGTGGAAGTTAAAACAAGTGTACATAAAATTGTTAGGACGATTAAACTTTTTTTAAGAGACATAATTTCACCTCCCTGGAAATATCCTTTAAAATTTTTTGAATAGCTGGTTTTCTCCCCGACTATTCTAAAATAAAAAATCTGTTCCACCGTAGGGAAGAACAGATAAGAAAACTATCTGAGTTCTCCTCTTCGGCAACACAGCCACCATAGCTTGTCCAGCTTTAGGTCTGTAATTTTGTGTACCCGCTTTTCAACGGTTTACCTTTTCGGAAAAGAACAAATATTTTATTTTTTTATCTTTACCTATTATATATATTAGAGATTGAGCTGAAAATTCCTGCTTTTTTTAATAAATTTTTTCAATATTTTTTAAACTTTTTTAACCTTAATTTTCCATTAAGTACTATCAAGCCCATTAAATCAAGGCCTGGAATCGATTATAAAAAAAGTAAAATAAAGCAAATACAAAAAAATAATTACTTGGTTTACAGCTTTTCTAACTCCGGTTGGTTATCAAACCAACTTAATGGTCTATGGCCCTGGTGGTTATAGCCTGTATAGAATTAAATTTAATCTTAAATACTACTAATGACTTTGAATTTTAGGAGGAATATAAATGGATATAATAGAAAAGAAGATGAGGTGGGATATCAAGACACTGGCATCTGAACCGTTGATGTTTTACGGTAAGATTGCTCTTTTAACAGTTGGTGCATTTCTTATAGGACGGGTTACCAAATAAATTCAAAGTCAGAGCCGGGAGAAGGGTTTGATTCTCCCGGCTTTAATTAATAAGTGTTTTAATAAATTCTGTTAGTTTGATTATTTGTGGGGGGGTTAGTTTTTGTGCTTCCTGTAATAAATTATTTAAATCTTCAGATAGCCCGATATCAGTATTCTCTGAGAAAAAACCCGCCAGACTTATTCCCAGTCCAATGCAGATTTTTTCCAGTGTATCTACAGTTAAAGTCTTGTTGCCATTTTCAATATCACTGATAAATGACTGACTAACCCCTGATAATTCGGCCAATCTGTACTGACTTAATTTTTTTTGTTTTCTTAAATCTAATAATCTTCTGGAAATAATCATAAATTAACCCCTCCTTTACGACATATATACATTATATTATACTACAATGCTATAATAAACACTATACTTTTCAGTTATTTCCATTAATTTGATTATTCTTACCCATATCTCTAAAAATATTTGATAATATATCTCTATTAATATATAATTAACTACAAGAATAAGAAACATTACTATTAGCCGTCAGGGGTAGATCATGGATAATTTAAAAATTAATATAAAATTTAGACATATATTCTGGTGGACTTTAATAATAACTGGTTCATTGTATCTGGGTGTACATAATTTCTTATTATTTCATTTGCTTGTGGAATTATTCTCAATACTGGTATCTTATTGTATTACCATTGTCGCCCTGAATTCATTTGAAACAGGTAACCAACCGCTGGTTTTTCTGGGGATTGCCTATGCCTTTATCGGGGGTTGGGATCTATTACATCTTCTTACATATAAGGGAATGAATATTTTTTCGGGTTATGATGCTGACCTACCGACACAGTTCTGGATTATAGCCCGTTATCTTGAAAGCATTTCTTTATTTATATTTAGTTTTCTGAATATAAATTATAATAGGAAAAAAGTAGCTCTTTTATATTTATTGATTACCCTGATACTGATGTTTTCAATCTTATATAGTATATTCCCTACCTGTTATATTGAAGGTCAGGGCCTAACCACCTTTAAAATTATCAGTGAATATTTGATAATAATTATTTTACTGGGGACGATTTATAATTTTCAGAAGAATAAAGATGTAGTTGATCAGGATGTATTTAAACTGTTGATCTGGGCAGTAATTATCACTATTTTATCTGAATTATTTTTTACACTTTATGTGGATATCTATGGTATTACTATTATTCTGGGACATATAGTAAAATTGATATCATTTTATTTAATCTTAATTGCTCTGATAAGAACTGGATTAAGAAAACCATATAAGCTTATTTATACCCGGTTTAAAGAAGAAAAAGAAAAACTACATCAGTATCTGAACCAGGCAGAAGTTCTTTTTCTGGTACTTAATGAAAAAGGTTCTGTTGAATTTATAAATAATAAAGGTTGTGAGATACTGGGTTATTCCCGGGAAGATGTAATTGGGAAAGAGTGGATAGAAAACTTTGTTCCCCCTGAGGAAAGGTTTATGTTGAAAGAAATATTTGCACAGTATTTAAACGGTGATACAGATCTTGACATGAATATAAATCTGGTAATTACAAAAAGTGGTGAGAAAAAGAAGATTGAATGGCATAACACAATTATTAGAAATGCAAGAGGAGAACTGGAGAAAATAATCTGTTCTGGGCGGGATACAACCAGGGAGTCTGAACTGGAAGAACAGATAATATATCTAGATTATCATGATAAGCTAACTGGATTGCACAACCGGAACTTCTTCGAAAAATCAATGAAAAGATTGAACAGGAGTATGCATTTACCCGTAAGTATTATTATGGGTGATGTTAATGGATTAAAAATGGTTAATGATGTTTTCGGGTATGAAGAAGGTAATAAAACATTAAAACTTATTTCCAGTATTTTTTTAAATAGTACCCGGGAAGAAGATATTGTTACCCGTCTGGGAGGAGATGAATTTGCAATTTTATTACCAAATACAGATGAAAAGGCAGCTATAAAAATCGCCGGGAGGATAAAGATAGCCTGTAATCGAAAAGACCAGAATCCTGTCCAACCCAGTATAGCCCTGGGGGTGGCAACGAGGACAAAAATGGATCAAAATTTAAATGAGATATTAAAAAAAGCTGAGGACAGGGTTTATAAAAATAAACTTATAGATGACTCGAGCATTAGAAGTAATCTGGTTTCTTCTCTGGAGAAAACCCTGGCAGAAAGGGATTATATTACAGAAGAGCATATTAGAAGGGTTAAGAAGCTGGCTATGCTTATGGGTGAGAGTCTGGAATTAACAGAAAACAGGTATAATGAACTTCTATTAATAGCCGGGTTACATGACCTGGGGAAAATAGGCATACCCGATCAGATTTTGAAAAAACCGGGGTCGTTGACAGATGAAGAGTGGGAAATTATGAAGACTCATTCCCAGATTGGGTTCAGGATAGCAGAATCTTCACCACAACTTTCTTCGGTTGCCCGGGGAATCCTTCATCACCATGAGAGGTGGGATGGGGCTGGCTATCCTGATGGTCTTAAAGGGAAAGAGATTCCTCTTATATCAAGGGTTGTGTCAATTATCGACACATATGATGTTATTACTCACGACCGGCCCTATAAAAAAGCAATCAGTCATCAGGAAGCTATTAAGGAATTAAAGAGGTGTGCCAGTAGTCAGTTTGACCCGGAACTGGTGCAGATATTTGTGAATGAGTATAGTGTTGAAGTAAAATAAAAAATCAAGAAAAAGATATTTATACTTTTCTGTTTTTATATAGGAAGAGGAAGTTTATCCCTGTTTAGGCCAGGAATAGGTCAGACAGGGAAGTTTTCTGTTAAAATAAGGAAATAAGATTGAATTAAGCGAACGGCTGTATTATAATGATATTATACTGAAGATTTTTCAGGAGAGGATGATCCTGTTATGGGAAAAAAGTTATTAGATGTACCCTTACAAATCATAAAGAATTATAAAATTAAATTACTTGTTGTTTTTGGTTCCTGTGGTTCAAAATATGAAAAAGAAGATAGTGATCTGGACCTGGCTTTCCTGCCATCTGAAATTATTGGACAGGAAAAAGAATTTAAACTTTTGAATGAACTGATGAGTTTCTACAATAGAGGGAATATTGATCTTGTAAATTTATATAAAGCTAACCCCGGGTTGAAATATGAGATTGCCAGAACTGGCAGGTTGCTCTATGAAGACAAGGGAGAATTATTAAGTTTTCAATTATATGCTGCTGCCAGATATGCAGATACAAAATATTTGCGTGAAGATAGGCGAAGATGCCTGGAAGAAAAATTAAAAAAATATGAAGGAGGTGCTAATCTATGAATCATAAGATTGTTGACAAATTAATCAAAATGGAAGAGTATCTTGAGGAACTTTTACAATACAAGCCGATTAATTATGAGGACTATGTGAATAATAAGATGAAAAAATATGCGATTGAAAGAGTTATTCAGTTAATAATTGACATAGCTCTTGATATTAATAATATGTTGATAAAAGAAAGTGGAGAATATCCTGCTGGTGATTATTTTGAGTCATTTCTTAAACTGGCCGACCTGGGTATACTTGATATTAAATTTGCCCGGGATATTGCCCCCAGTACCGGTATCAGAAATAGATTGGTATATGAATATGAGAAGGTAAATGATCAGATTGTATATGATAATATTGATAAAACTTATGATTATTATATTAAATATATGAAGGAGATATATAAATATCTCAATGACTAGGAGGTGGCCTCTTGCGGCAGAAAGTACGTTTTATCCATACGGCTGACTTACATCTGGGAAGTACTTTACATATTACCGGGGAACCGGGGTCCAAATTGAATAAATTATTTTCTACAGCTGTCTTCGATGCTTTTAGAAGAGTCTGTAATGCTGCCCTGAAACATGAGGTTGATTTTATGGTAATTTCCGGAGATATCTTTGATGAAAGGCAGAGATCGATCAAGGCTGTCAATTTTTTTAATGAGCAGGCCCGGAGATTGGCCGATGCAGATATTAATATTTATGCTATTACAGGTAACCACGACCCTTTTCAGGAAGAGGATGACCTGGTCAATTTGCCGGGAAATGTTCATCTTTTCAGTGCGGAAGAGGTTGAAACCCGGGAGATAGAAGATGAAAAAGGCAGGCTGATAGCGAGAGTCCTGGGACAGTCTTACCGGGGCCCGGCCGATTCACGTAAGATGTACAGCTTTTTTACTGTACCCGATGAAGGGGTCTGGAATATAGGGCTTTTACATACCCAGCTTGAGGGCGAGAATACCAGATATGTTCCCTGCACATTTAATGACCTGGCTGGTAAAAATGATATTCATTACTGGGGACTCGGGCATATTCACCAACCACTTCTCCTGCAGCCGGAAAAACCCCTGATTGCCTATGCCGGGATACCCCAGGGGCGTGATTTTGGGGAACCGGGGGTTGGGGGTTGTCTGCTGGTTGATTTGATTCCTGGTGAAAAACCGGCCGTTAACTTCATACCTACCTCATCACTGGTCTGGCTGGAAGCTGAAGTAAGTATTAATGAAACTGAGCGGGAGCCTCTGAATCTTGCTGATTTAAAGGATTTAATTTTGCGGAAAGCGGAAAAACTGGAAGCAGGATTACCGGCTTTACCTGAAAATTTCACCAGTGATCCGGATAATTTATCCGCTATTTTTTCAGGTTATATAATACGCTGGGTCATTACCGGGCGGGGAAAGATACATGAGATACTTGCCGGACGGGAGGAGGAAGCGGTTCAGACCCTGGAAGAGGAATTAAGGGAGACTTTACAGTACCGGCAACCTTTTATCTGGACTGAAGGAGTTAAACTCAGAACCGGTCCGGCTATCCCGGACATGGAAGAATTAAAGGATAGAAGTGAGTTATTTGCAGAGATTGAAGAGATCAGTAGACTCTGTCTGAAGGATAATGATTTGCAGGATGAACTGATTCGACATCTCGGTGATATCTGGGGTGGGACAGTAGACCATGAAAATTATGAAGAAGACCGGTTCCAGGTTGATGAGGAGACTTTTAATGATATAGTTGCTCAGGCCCGGGACCAGGTGATAGCCAGACTCTGGGAAGAGAGGGGGGAACCTTCTTGAAGATCCGTAGGCTTTATATTAAAGATTTTGGTATATTTAATAACCAGCACTTGAACGGAATAGATGGGAATCTTGTTGTTATTGGCGGCTTGAACCGGGCCGGGAAAACAACATTTTTGCAGATATTACGTTATCTGGGATATGGATTTCCCCGGGGTCAGCAGATTTTACCACCAGCCCGGAATAAATATGAGGTAGAAGGTGAAATTTTACTGGATAATGATGAAGTATATAATCTTGAGCTCAGTGGTTATGCTGAACCAAAGATTAATTGTATTAATGGAAAGAACAGTATTTCTACAATAAGTCAAATCTATAATAATCTGGATCTTTTTACCTATCAGCAGCTTTTCACCCTGTCCCTGGATGAGCTGCAGCGGTTACCGGCCGGGGTCAATAAAAATGATGGGGACAAATTACAATCGATACTGCTCGGGGCCGGGTTATCGGAGATAATCAAGATACCCCAACTGGAGGAAGAATTTAACCGGGAAGCAGATAAAATTGGTGGAACTAGAGGGACCAGAGATGTAAAAGATTTTAAGCCCTATAATGAGAAAATTAAGGAAGGCCTTCAGTTAAGGAAAGAAGCAAACAGTCAGTTGAAAGAATATAACCGGGCCTGTAAGGAACTGGCAGAGGTTGAGAGAAAAATAGGAGAAAATGAAGGAGTTCTTTTACATCAGCGGTATCGCCTGGACCGGCTAGATTTATTAAAGAATAATTATGAGAACTACCGGCAGTTAATAGAGCTGGAGGAGAGACTGAGCAGAACGGAAGTGACAGAACTTCTAAATTCTTTTCCAGAGGAGAATATTTCCCGGATTGAAAATCTTAATGAACGGTACCGGGATGGGTACAAAAACTACCGGATAGCGTTAAATAAATTCAATGAGGAAATACCTGCCGGAGATCGGGAAACAGCCCGGCAAAGTCTACTTACTTATAAAAGGGAAATTACCTCCTGTTATAATGAATTGTCCGGATTAAAGGAAAGAATAAATAATTATAACCAGGAAGAAAAAGAGTATACAGAGAGAAGAGAAGAAATCATACTCATGACCGGAGAGGTTAATAATAGCTGGGATGGGATTGATGACTTTGAAGGAATCAATAGTCTGGGGATTGACCTTCTTAAGCGGGATGAATTAAATAATACTGTAATTAATCACCGGGAAACAGAAGAGAGGATTAAATACCTCCAGGATGAAGTTACTGAACTTCAGGAACAGCTCAGAGGAAAGCGGGAGCAGAAAGAACAGCTGTCAGCAAAACGGCCGGACCTTTTCTTTAAAAAATATTTTTACCTGGCAACGGGTTTTTTGACTGCCGGATTGCTGGGGATATTCCTGTTAAATCTATGGTCTGGATTACTTGTGGGTTTTGTCGGTATTGGTGGTACTATCATCTATGGATTAATGCGCAAAAATAGCTATAATATTTACCGGGAGCAGGAATTAAATCTGGATAAAGAGGTCAAACAACTTGAAGATAAACTCCATTTCAAGCAGGAGGATTTAAATAAAAGCAGAGAAAAACTCAAAACTATTATGGAAAAATTAAGGGAATATGCTGAAGCTCTGGAATTTCCCGGTACCCTTCATCCGGAGATAATCAAAAATTATTTCCAGGAGGTAAAGGGTCTGCAGAAGGAGATAAGGCGCTGGCAAGTAGAGGGTGATAGGATTGATGAAAATAGAGAAAGCCTGATAAAAGAACTGAAGCAGTATGTACAACTTGTTGAAAACTTTTCTTTTACTGGCCAGGTTAAAAATGAAGATAATCTTATTGGGGAAGTAGATGGTTTAATTTCCCGGGTTACAGCTCTTAATAAATATAAAGATTTAGCACTCACAGTTAAGGAGAAGGAGTCCATTATACTGCCAATGGAAGAAGAAATCAGGAAATTGCTGAATCTTTCCAATGAAAATGTCCCGACCCAGGGAGAAAAAATTATTAATAAGATGGAAAAGTTCCTGTATAAAGCCCGGGAATACCGGGATTATCTTGAACAAAAAAAAGAGCTGGAAAACATCAAACTCAATATTTTAAATACCCTGAAAACTGACAGGGCCCGGACAGCCCTGGAAGACTATCTGGGCGAAAAAATAAGTGAACCGGAAGGTGTCCTGCCTGTTTTTGGCTCGCTTTTTGCAAAATATACTTCAAAAGAGGATGTTGAAAATAGTTACAAACGATGTATGAAGGAAATAGATTCTCTGGAAGGCAAACTGGAAGAACTGAAGAATCAAAAGCAGAGTTTAAAGGATAATATCGAAAGCCTGGCGACCAGCAGCAAACTGGAGGAAGCTCAGAAAAAAATCGATGAGGGAAGGACCGCTCTGCGTAAACTGGCTGAGAAGTATGCTGTTTACAAAAGTGGAGCTTTAATATTAAACAAAGTCAGGCAGCGCTTTATAGAAAAAACGAAGGATACCCTGCTGAATCAGGCCAGTGAAGCATTTACCCGGATAACCGCTGGGGAGTATAAACAGATTCTACCTCCAGATAATTTGATTGAACCTGATTTCCGGGCAGTAATGGAAGGCAATATCTGCCAGGAAACTACGGAAATTTTAAGCCGCGGCACAAAGGAACAGCTCTTTCTGGCGGTCAGGTTAAGCCGGATACAGAAAATACAGCCTCCTTTACCTGTTATTGTCGATGATACCCTGGTCAACTTCGATACCTATCACCTGGCCCAGGCTCTGAAGATAATCAAGGAACTTGGTCGAACTCATCAGCTGATTATTTTAACCTGTCATCCCCACTTTATTAAATATCTGCCAGATGATAACCTGAAAACCCAGTACTGGCAGCTGGAAAAAGGAGTTTTTACAGAAACAAACCGGGAGGATCTTATCAACTATTTAACCTGTTAAAATACAATTAAAGAAATTGTTAATCTGAAATATTTAATTGTTAAGGTATCGACTCCTAAAGTTGATGCCTATTTTTTTTTGGATATTTCCTTCATGCGGCGATTAATCCCTCAAACAAAGCAAAATAAGGAGTTTCGAGGAATGTTAAACTTTTTTGTTTATGAATCTAAAACCAAAGTATAAAAAGGGGTTATGAGTGATAGCAGAATTATTTTGTGAATGAGTCTTAATGAAATGCAAGGGAAGAAACGACCGAACCTCACTGGCGCTTTTAATTAATAAACAC
>JADQBU010000252.1 GCA_016278435.1 Halanaerobiales bacterium | reverse complement strand
TTTTCGATCTCTTGAACCACTTCCTCCGGCCAGCCGGCCAGGCCCATGGCAGCTAGCCCTATCGTATCCTCAGCTTTAATTAAATATGCCGCCTTCTTTGCAGAAATTATTTCAGCCATCGCTTTGCCTCCCTGTTATTTTACTGCTTTTATCTTTTAGCCAGATAAACCTTTACTACTTAACCACAATTCAATAATCTTCTTTGTAATCAATAATTATAAAAACCTAAGCCTGCTCCGACAGAAAAATGTAAAATTTTTTAATTATTTTTTATATACTGAAAATTGCAGCAAACTTCTCAAGGTGTACTTTTCTGAATCCACCATTTTTTCCCTGCCTTTTTCTGTTCCCACCTCCTCCATTGCAAGATTACCAAACTGTAACTTCTTTAATTAGGTTCAAGTCAAACCGGAGTAGTGGCGAGGTCACCTTGGTCTCATTACAACAAAAAATTCCTTACCTAATTTTTAAATGAACATGTTCACTGAACATGTTCATTATACTATAAAAAACAAGCTTCTGTCAACAAGCTTCTTGATATTTGATTACCGTTTAGTTTAAAAGTAAAAACACGGTGAAAGTATTTTTTAATCAGAAAGATAAGAGCATATATATGTGATGAATTTTTGTGAATAATCAACAATATCATATTTGCCATCATGTAAACACCAGTCAAATACAATTCCCCTCAAAATTACAAAAATGAAATTTACTGCTTCCTCAGGTATCATTGTATCAGAAATTTGCTTTTTTCTCTGACCTTCTTCAATAATATCCTTTAATATATTCTGCATAGCACTATTTTTTCTTATAAACAATTCATTATCCGGCATATAGAGATGTTCAACCATATCAACCCCATCAGCTTCTACAAATTCTATATATGCTATAAAATATCTTTTAACATTTTCCAGGGCATCATTTGAATTTAGATTTGATTTGACCTCTTCTTCAAAATAGTTATCTCCCTTTTCATAAATTTTATATAAAATATCATATTTTGATTCAAAATAATAATAAAATGTACCGATTGAAACATCGGCTGCCTCACATATTTCTCTGATCGACATATTTTTAAACCCTTTTTTACTCAATATATTGACTGCAGCATCATAAATCTTCTGCTTCGTTTCCCAGGCCTGAACCTCTCTAATTGTCATTTTCCTTCGTTTCCTCCTTAAATTATCTCTCTAAAATATATTTTGAAGGATAGAAGGTAATTTGTCAAATAATTTTGAAGGGGAAAAAGCACTTAATCCTTCCCCTTCAATATATCTTTAATTACATCAACAGCTTTACTGGCTTCGGTTTCAAAATAATCTGCACCTGTATATTCCTTTATCTCCTCATTAACTGAATATCCACCAATTATAATTGTGACATCTTCCCTCAATCCTGCTTCCTGGATCAGGTCAACCACTTTTTTTACTGTTCCTATACAAAAAGTCAGTAAAACAGAGATACCAAGGACACTAGCTCCGGTTTCGGTCAAACTCCTGACAAATTGTTCAGGCTCAACATCAACCCCCAGGTCATAAACATTAATTCCCACTGACCGCATGAGATAAATGACAATATTCTTCCCCAGGTCGTGTATATCACCCTCAATTGTACCCATTACTATATTTACTTCTCCCTGTTCACCATCTTTTTCCGGGAAATAAGGTGCCAGAATCTCCATTACACCCCGTAAAATCTCTTCTGCCATAATCAGGTCTGATAAAAAATATGTCTCTTCCTTATACTTTTCCCCAACAATCTCAACCCCCAACCGACACTGCTCTACAATCTCGAGAGGTGTTTCTCCCGCTTTAATTTTATTCTTTACCAGGGATAAAGTTTTCTGTTCATCCAGATCAGCTATTGCGTTTATAAGTTTTTTCTTCATCATTATAACCCCTTTACCTTTAATCAAATGGCCAGCCAACATCACTGGAAAGTTTAAAACGATCTCCCCGGCAGATAGATTTTCCCCACCCAACCGTTTTCTTGTCTGTATCATAAAGTGTCTGCTCAATAACAAATACAGGGGTATTTAGTTTTACACTCAGTATTGAAGATTCCTCTTTATCTGTTACTGAGGCCAGTAATACCCGCTTGCTTCTAATCGGCATAGAATCAGCATGGAGAAGCGCAAGATTGGATAAGGAAGGGTCCTTAAGTTCCTTTTCCAGAATCGGATTCTGTTTTTTGTAGACTACATATTTATTTTCATAAATTAAGGGCTCCCTTTCTGCTGATATCAGCAATCTGAAAAACAGACACCTGGTATTTAAAGGTACCTGCAGTCTTTCAGAAAGGTCCTGGTTACTTTTAACTATCTTAACCTCCAGGAGCCTGGTCCGGGGCTTTAATCCTCGTTCTCTAATCTCTTCCTGAAAATTTTTTAACTCAAAAACAACATTTTCCAGGCAGGGCCGGGCGACAAAAGTGCCGCTTCCCTTTTCAGCATAGACCATGCCGGCATCAATTAACTCAGCTATAGCCCTCCGTACTGTCATCCTACTAATCCCGTATTCCCCCGCAATATTATTTTCCGGAGGTAATTTTTCTTCAGGCTTAAATTCTCCGGAAAAGATCTTATCCTTGAGGATTTTAGCCAGCTGATAATAAATGGGTATAACTGATTCCTTATCTATTTTTCCAGATTCATGCTTTTTATTTTTATCCATAAAGGTCATCCTGTATATAATCTGTATTTTTGAAGAAAAATCATTCATATAATTAGAGGGACCAGCACTTTGGCTGGCCCCTGACCATATTTTTTAATATTTGCCGTATTTTTTACCTGCATCAATCATGGCATGGAGAAGTTCTGGTTCAGCTACATCAATAACCGCACCAGCTGTCAGAATATAACCTCCGTCTCCAGCAACATTTTCAATCAGATTACGAACATACTTCTCGACCTTTTCAACAGTTCCGGTTTTCAATAGTGAACCCGGTACATTTCCACCAAAAGCAAATTTGCCGCCAAAATGCTTCTTAACTTCAACCATATCAGTTTTATCAAATAACCAGTATGATTTACCGGCAGGTAGTTTAGAATCAGCAATCAGGTCTATCCTCTGATTATAACTACCTTCAACAAACACGAAGGGAACACACCCTTCTTCGATTAAACCGAGTAGTACTTTCTCAAAAGAAGGCCAGTAGAATTTCATGAAATCATCACGGGACATGAATGAGTCGGCACCCTTATGTATGGGTATCATAACAAATGGATTGTTATTGGCATTTGCCGCACCGACACCCATTTCAATCAACATCGGAACCATTGCATCCATGGCTTCAAATATCTTCTCTGGACGCCTGTACATATCAAGCATAATATTTGTTGTACCCCGCATTGTATCTCCAATGTTATCAAAAGGAGCTTTACTGAAACCAGCCATAGTAGAGGGTAATCCCATTTTTGCTGTTGTTTCCCCATCAATTTCTCCTACAGCCTGTATCCATTTCAGGGCTTCCTGCCCGGCTTCCATGAATTTCTGGAAAGATTCCTGTACATCGGGTAAACCTACGGGAATCATAGTAGAACCCACAAAAGGCAGCTCAGTAATATAGGTAAAAGGACTCAGCTTTTTCCAGGGTTCCAGTGCCCCGAAGATACGTGGTAAATAGTATCTCATAAAGTAACCGGAGGGGTCATTGATAAATTTATCATATTCATCTGATTTCATATACTCTTTTTCCACACACTGATAGGGAGTATTATCATTAGTTCCATTACCCGGCCAGCGGTACATTTTGAAATCGAGCTTTTCATAAAGCGGGCCTGAACCTACTATTGCACAGGAGTTAAGAAAATCAAAATCAAAATCTTTGCTGAACTTTTTCCAGGCCATACCGAGTTTCTCATAATCATACATGGCTTCCTTGGCAGTAATGCCAGCATATTCAGCTGGATAAAAACCAATATTAGGAGCAACCGGCACTCTTTCCGGTTTTTTAAGTTCAACAACATCTTTTAGCATCTGGGCATGCTTTTTATATTTTTCTTCTGCTTCTTTACTGGCAAACTCGATTCCTTCAGCAGCTATAAAAGACTTAAATCTCTCTTCATACTTCTCATCAGGAGTAAGTTGATCCCAATTTTCGGTAATACCCATTTATAATCACTCCTCCATCCATTTTTTAGCTATAGAAACAGCTTCCACTGCATCTTTACCCCAGTCATCAGCTCCACTATATTCACAGACATCATCATTAATTGGTGCTCCACCGATCATAATCTTTACCTGATCACGGAGACCGGCTTTATCTA
The DNA here is from genome assembly GCA_016278435.1 of Halanaerobiales bacterium. Lineage (GTDB taxonomy): Bacteria > Bacillota > Halanaerobiia > Halanaerobiales > JADQBU01 > JADQBU01. The sequence goes on along the minus strand of JADQBU010000252.1, from coordinate 8,238 downwards.
TTGCTTCAATTGTGTTTTTCATAGAATCAAAGGCCACTGTCAGTAGACAGCTCATACCAACTATATCGGGTTTATGTTCTTTAATAGCCTTGATAAATTCTTCTGCTTTGACATCCTCACCCAGGTCAATTACTTTAAATTCATTAACATCTAAATTGAAGTTTACTATTCCTTTACCAATATCATGGATATCACCATCAACAGTTCCCATCAAAATCTTGCCCAGTTTTTCCTCTTCTTCACCTTCGCCCTCTTTTAATTCATCTTTGGCCATCTCACTGATCTGGGTCATAATTTCACCAGCCATAATCAATTGCGGCACAAAATACTCGCCATCAGCAAAACGTTCTCCAACAATCTCCATCGCTCTCCGGCAACTTTTCATCAAATCCGTTGCACTGACACCGCTATCAAGCATCGCCTGGGCCTCTTTTAAGGCCTCCTCTTCTTCCATCTCTGCAATCGCATTAATAAGTTTTTCTTCTGACATAAGCAATTACCCCCTATTTTATTTGTTAAATTTTAACTATAATTTAAATAAACTAGCAGGCTCTTCAATCCCCCCTTTTACTATAAGATAAATAATATTCCATTTATTAGCGAAAATATTAGAAAATACAGTTAGTTTATTAATGCTGTATAGACATCTTTACTGATTACATATTATCATATAATTTGAACTTGTTCAACTCTTTTATTCAAATTATGGAAACTTGATATATCATTAAGGATGTGCAGGTACTGATACAACTCTATGTATCTTTTGATAAAAAGTAGCATTAAAACCCCTTCATGCAGCAAAATATCTATTTAATAATAACTCAAATTAATCTTCATATACCTCTTCAAAAACAGAGAAAAATTCCTCAATTTTATGCCGGGGTGCAGGTTCTGTTACCAGTGATACGGTTACGACCAGGATTATAGAAAGTAGAAATCCAGGGACAACATAATGTAACCCAAAAGTAGTCCAGGCTGGTAATACATTAAATGCCCATAAAGCTGTAAAAAATACTGAAACAATTGATGATACCACAAGACCCCATTTTGTTGCCTTTTTCCAGTATAGTGCTGCTATATAGGAAGGTACAAGACAGGCAAAACCGCTGAAACTAAAGGTAGCAATATTGAGTATAGTAGCCGGTTTCAACAGAGTTAATATGTAAATAATAACTCCCAAAACTATAATAAACATCTTACTTAATTTAGTATCCTGCTCTTCAGTAAGTTTTATTCCCCGTTTTTTAAATATTGGTTTAATGAAATCCTCTGAAAATATCGAAGAAGCAGCCAGTATCATGCCGTCCCAGGATGTCATGATAGCAGCCAGAATACCAGCACCGATCAATCCAACCATCCAGACCGGAGCAAATCTTTCAGCCAGTAAGGGAATTATATTTTCAGATTGCTGTGCATTGAGTCCGGGGAGTAAAGCCCTGCCCCAGACACCAAGTGAAAAGGCCATAAAGAAAAACATTGCAAATAAAACCGGAAAAATAATCGTATTCCTTTTGATGTTTTTAGGACTATCAGCAGACAAATTTCTTACAAGCAGGTGCATAATTACACCATTTGCTAAACCTGTAGCAAGTAAACTAAATGGCACCCATTGACCCAGGGATCTCTCAGGAGCCGAAGCACTGAGTGATATCATTTCACTACTCAATTTATTTACAATAGCAGAAGCTCCACCTAAAGTTCTATAGATGATCACCATCATCATAAATAAAACGGCAAACATTAAAGTACCCTGAAAAATATTGGTCCAGGCTGTACCGCGCATTCCTCCAGAATAAGCCGTATATGTAGATACAATAAGAATAACAAGAGATCCCAGCCAGTAAGGAATTAAACCATCTGTAACTGACGCCAAAATTCCTCCGGCTCCTATACCACAGATAAGTATATAAGGTACTTCCAATAAGATCTGTATAGCCCCCATAACATACCTGACCAGGTTTCCCTCAAAACGGCTCGTGAAAAAATCTACCGGTGTTACAAAATCATATTTACTGGTTACAAGCCAGGTACGATATCCTATTAAGTAAAAACCAAGTGCCGTGCCGAAAGGAGCTAATCCCACTAAATAACCAAAAGCTGAATAGCCCATCCTGTAACCTATTCCAGGAGCACCTAGAATACCAAAAGCAGTAATTTGGCCGCCAAAGATGGCCATTACCAGGGCTATAAGACCCAGAGATTTACTGGCAACAAAAAGTTCTTTTAATGATCCCCCGGTTTGTCTGGATGCAATATATCCTATTAATAATGTAATAGCAAGAAATAATGCTATAATAAGAATTGTAATCATTTACCTATATCACCTCTTTTATCTCTTCTTTCCTTCTCTGTTTTTTTCATATTCTTCTGGTACAGGCCAGCTTATTTTCTGAATTAAATAGTTTATCAGAGGAATAACAACCCCGATAAAAATTGCCCGGTAGAGAAATTCCTGAGGTACCCAGCCAAAATAAAAATTATGCTTACCCCAGTTCCAGAAATCAATATGAAAAATAATGGCAATAACTGTGACAATCAGAGCCAGAACTAAAGAACCCGAACTGCTCTTGAAGTAATTTTTTTTCATCAAGGTCCTCTCCTTCTTAATTGGAAATACAAAACAACAGTGGGGAATACCTTTTAATTGATATCCCCCCGAAAAGATCCAATTTGATTTAATTTATAAGCGCTGTTGTTATCTGCGGGAAATTCAAGATAATAAATACAGAGACTAAACCGCAGATTACGTAGGGAATAGCTGCTATCCAGATATCTTTCATGGTAATATCATCAGGTGTAACACCTTTGATTGTATATAATAGCAGACCTACAGGAGGTGTAAGTAGTGAAATTTCTAGAGTTAAAAGCATCAAAATACCAAACCAGACCGGTGTAAAATGCAGTGTTTTTACAATCGGCATAAAGATAGGTAAAGTTATCATCATAATCGATACCTGTTCAATAAACATACCCAGGAAAAAGACGACACCCAGCATTCCCACCAGTATCCAGAAAGGGCTAAATGGTAGATTAATAGCAAAATGGGTTAAACCCCTGGTCGCACCTGTAAAAGCAAGTACCTGACTGAAAGCACTTGATGCTGCCACAATAATCAGAATCATAGATGTAACCTTGACAGAACCACTAAGTGATTTCTTTACAACATCCATATTGAATTTACCAAGCAGCCAGGACAGTATGATAGAACCCAGAGCACCAAGGGCAGCTGCTTCAGTAGGTGTTGCCAGTCCAAAGAATATTACCCCTACGGTGAGGAAGATAATAATAACCAGAGGTAATACATCTTTTATAGTATCAACAATTATTTCCTTGAAATTGGATTTTTCTACATCATAAACTGGTGCCAGGTCTTTATTTAACCAGCATCTACCCACTGTATATGTAATGTAGAGAAATGCTGTTAATAATCCGGGAAGAATTCCAGCTATCAGTAAATCACCGACAGATATTCCCGCCAGGCTTCCAAAAACAACCGTCAGAGAGCTCGGAGGAATCATCATGGCCAGACTACCTGAAGCAGTGATCGGACCGATGATCATCGATTTATGGTAATTCCTGCGTCTCATTTCTGGTGTTAATAAAGAACCCAGCATGGCAGTGTTGGCCAGGGTTGAACCGCTTAAACTTGCAAACAGAGCCCCAGACACAATACTCAATACACTGAGACGGCCCGGTAGTTTACCCAGCCATTTTTCTATAACATCTATCGCTTTCAGAGCCAGCCCGGACTGAAAGAGAAACTCCCCCATCAAAACAAACAATGGGACCGGTACCAGTGTAAATTTAGCCAGCGAATCAAGTATACTCCCTACAAAGGTGCCGGTAAAACTGGCGCCCATGACAAAGTACATGGCTATAATATCCATCAAAAAGAATGCAAAGGCAATTGGAATACTCGCAAAGAATGCCAGTAATAAACCTCCAAAAAAGAGAATTATAATTAACCACCATGCCATTCAAAACACTCCTTATTCTTTATTTCTAAGCAGAGTAATATTTCTTATTGCAACTTTTAAAAATCCAAGACCCATTAAAATAAATCCTCCAGCTATCACACCAAGTAAAAGATATTTTGGAGTCCGCATAAAACTAACAATCATCTGTTGGGAAATATAGGCTTCGATAGTTGCATTTAAAGCAAAATAACCAATTAAGCCGCTCACTAAAGATGAAGCCAGGCCACTTAAAATAATCATTATTCTTTCGCCTCTATCACCAAGTATATTCGGTATAATATCTACATTTATATGATTATTCTTTATTGCTAACAGAGGACCGCCAAAAAAGGTGACCAAAAGCAAGCTGTATCCAGCTACCTCGGTTGCCCAGGCAATCGCCTGACCGAAGAAATACCGCGATATGGTCGCAACCGTAATCAACAACATTACCCCCACGATAATGATTCCTCCTGTCAGAAATAAAAACTCTGACAGGAGGTCAATTATAGAGGAGGTTTTCTTAAAAAATTTCATTTTTTGACCAACCTCCTTACTATTTGTTAATTAAAATAAGGCTTCTTTGATTCTTTCGCCATATTCAGGTGAAGTTCTCAGAACTTCGTTCATAACTGCTTCATAGGCCATATCGACATAAATTTTGGCTTCTTCATCACTAAGAGTAACAACTTCTACACCATTATCAGCCAGAATTTGCCGGTCTTCTTTCAATATCTTGTCATAGTAACCGACCATCTCTTTTTCAACCTCTTTGGCAGCCTCAACCAGGATCTCTTTTACATCATCAGGTAAGCTATTCCATTTGTCAAGATTAATCAGACCAAGTGTATCAACCTGATAAAACCCAGGTTTGATAACATAATTGGTGAGAGATTCCCAGCCCCAGTCAGCAATACCGTGGTCTGTCCAACCGTATCCATCAATAACTCCTCTTTCCAGAGCGGTATAAACATCACCAGGTACCATGGTAACCGGTGAGCCCTTCATTGAGATAATAAAGTCTTTATAAGATGGTGTTACCCGGATGGATAATCCTTCAAAATCAGCCAGTTCTCTAACTTCCTTGACAGTATAGATCTGGAATTCTACACCAGGCATACCTTTACCCAGCAGATGAGCATTGGCCTTCTTCTCATAGATTTCATTCCAGAGGTCATATACTCCATTTTCCCTTGCTTCCTGGGGAGTAAACCGGGAAAGCTTAATACCATTGGCAGCAGGCGCCATTGATACAGTATAGCCAGCTGACATCCAGCCAATATCAACAACTCCATCATGTACTGCATTAATTAATTCCATAGTAGGTATAACTTCAGGACCACCTAAATAGTCGATTCTGACTTTACCCTTACCTCTTTCATTAACCTTTTCCTGTAAGGCAAAGAAACCGGCATTACTCTTTTCCTGTTCAGGCCAGGCCAGAACAGCTTTTAGAACTATTTCCTTGGCTCCAGCGGTAGCAGTAAAAGCTAATAGAGATAAACCCATAACCAGAACTAATACTAATGCAATTTTTTTCTTTAACATTTAATAAAATCCCCCTTGTTTTTTATGTTTTACCAGCCATCCAAAATTTAAATTTCTCTCACACCCCCCTTTACAATTTAATCAGTGATAATCCGGGCGTCAAGAATGGTAAACCCATCTTCCTGAACCATTACCGGGTTTAAATCCAGTTCTTTAATAGCTGGGTTCAAGGTCACCAGATCGCCGATTTTAACCAGCAATTCAGCCAGCGCTTCTATATCTTTGGGTTTTTCTCCCCTGACACCTTTCAATAATTGATAGGCCCTGGTTTCTTCAATCATTTCCCGGGCATCTTCTTCGGTAAAGGGCGCAATACGGAAACTTATATCCTTAAAGACCTCAACAAAGACTCCTCCTAAACCGAACATGACAGTCGGTCCAAACTGGGGATCCCTGGTAACTCCAATAATTACTTCCAGGCCCCCTGCTGCCATGGGAGTGAGAATAACACCTTTAATATCGGCATTGGGGACATTCTTCTTGATATCTGCCATCAACCCATCATAAGCCTTCCCTACTTCCTCACTATTTTTGAGGTTCAACTTAACCCCACCAACATCACTCTTGTGAATCACCTGTGGTGATACAACCTTCATTACCAGAGGATAGCCCAGTTCTTCTGCTTTAGCCAGGGCTTCATCCCTGCTTGCAACGAAGCTGTGGGGTAGTAGGTCTATCTCATATTTTTCCAGGAAATCATAAACCTCAGGCTCCAGTGGATTCCTCTCTTCCGGAGTAAACTCAGTAATTAAATTGGAAAATTTATCTTTGTTGAAAAGTAATTTATCCTGTGGTTTAAGACCCCTTACCCGGTCAGATTTAATTTCCAGGGAGCATTTTATGTTGTTTATCAGAGCCCGCGCGGATCTCTCAGGAGTTTCAAAGGTAGGAACACCGTGTTCCTCCAGATATTTCCGGGAAGGTTCCATGTCTTCACCCTTCATGAAACAGGCGGCAACCGGTTTATCATACTCTGCAGCTACTTCCGCAATAACTTCAGCTACACCTTCTGCCGGCAGGAAGGTCGGCGGTAAAGAGATAACAAGCAGAGAATCTACCCCCGGGTCATCCAGTAGTAGTCTCATCGCATCGGCATGTTCTTTTTCCAGGGCTGCTGCCGTCATATCGATATAACCATCCGGCTTACAGACCATGGCCATCGGCGGTAAAGCTTCTTTTAGTTTTTCTACTGTTTCTGTACTGACATGGGCCAGTTCAGCTACATCATCATTATCAATCTCATCCATGGAAATAATACCGGGGCCACCACATTCTGTTAAGATAGCTATCTTACTGCTGGATGCCCGGGGTAACATAGAAGTTGCCTTCAGACCATCGACAAGTTCCTCAATTGTCTCAACCCTGACAATTCCACTCTGTTTGAAGGCAGTATCATAAACCTGGTCTGACCCGGCCAGGGTGCCGGTATGGGAAAGGGCTGCTTTGGAGCCAAGCTCGGTCCGGCCAACCTTTATAGTTAAAACAGGCTTTTCCCGGGAAACTCTGGAACCTATCTCCATCAACTCTCTACCTTCTCTGACCCCTTCCATATAAAGACCTACAACATTAATCTTGGGATCAGTCTCATAGGATTCAAGAATCTCCATATTCGTTACATCTGCCATATTTCCAAGGTGAGACCATTTATTAAAGCCCAGTGATTTCGGCTCCTCAGCAGCCATCATCATCACTGAACCTCCGAAAGAACCACTCTGAGTAATGAAACCAATATCTCCCGGTGATAAATTCTGCCCGGGGGCAAAACTGGTGGTAAACTTATTCTCGGTATTGATGAAACCGTTACAGTTCGGTCCAAAAATCCTGATATTATTTTTGTGGGCCAGTTCAACGATCTCTTTTTCAAGATCAACTCTTTCCGGAATTGCCGTTTCGGAGAAACCGGCCGAAATAATGATGGCAGTTTTGACATCACCCCGTTCTGCTGCTTCCTGCATAACATCAAGAACAGCAAAAGCAGGTATGGAGATAATGATTAAATCTACGGTATCTTCTATATCTTTCAGGGTTTTATAACATTTTAATCCAAGTATTTCTTCTTCTCTGGGATGAACTGGATAGATTGTTCCGGTAAATCCTTCATCGAGTAAAGACTTCATCAACTGGTGTCCGGCTTTTCCCGTATCCTGGGAAGCACCAATTATAGCTACGGATTCTGGATAGAATATTTCTCGCTTCATTACTGCTCTCCTTCTTTCATTAATAACTGGTAAGCTCTGTTTAAATCTTTTTCAATTACTTCCAGGTCTTCTTCTGTAACTCCACTAAACCTACCCTGTAACTGTAGATATTCCTTTACATGTTTAGGTTTATTTACTTTTTTGGTAATTTTGTATTCTCCATTTTCTACTTCATAGAGCAGCCAGGATCTGGTTTCTACAGCCAGCCGGGCAACATCCACCGTCTGACAGGGTTGGAAACTCCAGCCGGTAGGACAGGGGGCATGAACATGAATATAAGTAGGACCGTCGATCGACAGTGCTTTTTCCACTTTCTTGCGGTAATCCTTGATATAACCGGCAGAAGCACTGGCTACATAGGGTATATTGTGGGCTACCATAATCTTGGCCATATCCTTACGAGGTGTAAGTTTACCGGTAGGAGTGGTGGTAGTTTTAGCTTTAAAGGGAGTTGAGCCGCTCCGCTGAATACCGGTATTCATATAGGCTTCATTATCATAACAGATATAATTTATCTTGTCACCACGTTCCATGGC
>JADQBU010000167.1 GCA_016278435.1 Halanaerobiales bacterium | reverse complement strand
AAGTGATGACCGAATAAAATATGTTTGTTTGTTGGGACATAGTCTATCCCATCCTCAAATTCATGGGAAGGAACTTCATTTTCGGGATTTACCTGAAAAACTTTATCGCTGACATAACGTCCGTAGAAATTGTAAGCCAGTATAAAACCAACAAAAGTAACCAGAGCGATTAATAAAGAACCCACGTTTTTGTAACCTCCTTTAATAATTTAATAGTTCTGAAAAAGTTTGCCATTTTGTATTTTAGTCATCACCCCCCCCTTGCCTTAAATGTAAAAATAAACCAGGATTGAATGTTTAAAAAATTAAAACTACTATATATCTTTTCTGTATAAGTTGGAAAATTCCTTCAATTAGTGAAAAAAATAATTCTTAAGTATCTTGATTTTTCCCCCTAAAATTGCATATAATAAAAGGTGTGCACACTTATGTACACAATATTGCTCGAGGAGGTAGAATATGAATAAATTTAGGAAATTTGTTAACCCCTTTCTGGGAGAATTGCTGGAAAATATTGAGCTTGACAAGGAATTTACTGAAGGAAAGGGATGTTATCTCTGGGATAATTCTGGGGACAGGTATCTTGATTGCATAGCTAATTATGGTGCGGTTCCCTTTGGCTATAACCCGAAAGAAATCTGGGATAGCATTATAGAAATGAAGGAAAAACAAGAACCTTCACTTGTACAACCCTCAGCCCTGAAAGCAGCCGGTGAACTGGCCCAGAAACTGGTTGAAATAACTCCTCCTGGACTGGATTATGTTACATTTACCAATAGTGGGACCGAGGCAGTAGAGGCTGCCATAAAGCTCTGCCGTTCTACTACTGAAAGACAGGGAATTCTTGCTACAGATAATAGTTTTCATGGTAAGACTCTCGGTTCTCTGTCGGCAACCGGGAATAGTGAGTATCAAAAGGCCTTCTGTGCTCCGGTAGCAGGGTTTGATTTTGTTAGCTATGGCAGCCTTGATCTACTCCAGACTCAGTTGGAGGAAAAACCTGATTATTATGCTGCTTTTATCGTGGAACCGGTACAGGGTGAAGGTGGAATTATAGAACCTCCGGCCGGTTATCTGAAAGAAGCCCGGGAACTCTGCCGGGAGTATGGTGTCTTATTTATTCTTGATGAAATTCAGACCGGACTGGGTAGAACAGGTTCTCTCTTTGCCTGTGAAGATGAAGATGTAATTCCAGACGTCTTACTTCTGGCCAAAGCGCTCGGAGGTGGGATTGTTCCGGTGGGGGCCTGTATCAGCTCGAAAGAGGCCTATAATGAAGAATTTGCCAATAAGCATTCTTCCACCTTTGCCGGTAATACTCTGGCCTGCCGTGTGGGTTTAAAGGCGCTCGATATACTTACTGCTGATGACCAGAAATTAATACATAATGTACAGAAAAATGGAAAATTCCTGAGGGAGCAGTTAGTTCAATTAAAGGAGAAATATCCTGAATTAATTAAAGCAATCCGGGGCCGTGGATTTATGCTGGGCGTTGAATTTGGTGTTGACCGGCATACCTTTCCCGGGAGTCTACTGGGAATTATGGCTGACCAGGAGCTTTTGACCCCGGTCATTTCCAGTTATCTCTTAAACAAGGAAAAACTAAGGGTTGCTCCCACCTTGAATGGAAATACGGTTATCCGGGTGGAACCACCATTGATTATGAATCAAGAGCAGTGCCGGGAAATCGTCAGGGGTTTTGATAATATGTTAGCAGTAATGCAGCAGGGTAATACTGCCCGGTTTATATCCTATTTGATAGGTGCCGATGATGGTCGTGACTTTACATATACTGCAGATGAAGAAGATAGAATTATAACCGGTAGCAAGCAGGATTACCGGGGCAGGTTTGCCTTCTTGATTCATCCCCTTGATCTGGAAAACTATCTGGAATTCGATGGCAGTCTTAATGCTTTTAGTGAGGAGGAACTGGCAAAACTTACCGGAAGGTGGAACAAGATGGTTGACCCCTTCCTGGTCTCTGAAACTGAAATTACTTCCAGGAATGGCAGTAAAATTTATGGGGAATTTATCTCGATTCCCTACACAACCCGTGAACTGCTGGAATTGCCAGGGCAGACAGCTGTGGATGAGGTTAAAAAAGCTATCAAGCTGGCCCGGGAGCGGGGAGCGGAAATTGTAGGGCTTGGAGCCTATACGTCAGTTGTAACCATGGGAGGTCTTTATGTTAGAAATGAAGACATACCGGTCACAACAGGTAACAGCTATACAGTAGTTGCTGCAGTGGAGGCCGTGATTGAGGCCTTAAATAAACTGGATGTTAAACCAGAGAGTTCAACTGCTGCTATAGTAGGTGCCACAGGTTCCATCGGTAAAGGAACAGCAGTACTTTTATCTCAGACTGTTTCCAGATTACTGTTGATCGGGAATCCGTCCAATAGAGAATCGAGCCGGAAGCGGCTCTACCGGATTGCCGGGGAAATTTACCGGTATTTGTCTGAGAACATAAAGAATAATTATCCCTTTAAACCTGGTAGTATTGGAGCTAGACTGGCAGAAAGAGCTGATCTACCTGCACCGGAAGCCAGTTTAAGTGATTTTGTTGATTTTGCCAGGAATATTAATGGGCAGGGAAGTCCGATTATAATCAGTACCTCGATAGATAAGATGCTTCCCCTGGCCGATGAGATAATCTGTGCTACCAATAGTATCAAAGAGCTGATAACACCATCTAATCTTAAACACGGTGCTGTTGTCTGTGATATATCCCGACCCAAGAACGTCAGTAAAGACATTGAAGATGTTCGTCCCGATGTTCTAGTTATCGATGGAGGGGTAATTGAGGTCCCCGGTAGACCCTCAATGGGCTGGAATTTTGGTTTTAAGAAGGGTCTGGTTTATGCCTGTATGGCAGAAACGATGATGTTAACAATGGATAACCACTTTGAGAATACCAGTATCGGCTCATCTGGAGTTAATCTCGACAGTATTCTCTATACGATGGATCTTGCCGAAAAACATGGTTTTAAACTGGCAGAACTGAGGAGTTTTGACCGCCCACTTGGGCCTGAAAGGTGGAATACAGTAAGAGATGCTGTTTTAGCAAAAAGCATTTAAACTAATTAATTTTTAATCAATTTTACATCTATTAAACTGGTATATTCCCCCTTTATGCTTGCATATAAATTAATTAAGTAAGCAGGGGGGAATCATGGTGAAAGATTATATAAGAGAGCGGGTAAAAGAGGTTGGTCATTATATTTATGAAACAAATGCTACGGTACGGCAGGCTGCGAAAATATATGGAGTCTCTAAAAGTACAATTCACAAAGATGTTACAGATAGACTCCTTAAGATTGATCCCGAACTGGCCTGTAAGGTTAAAAAGGTACTTGAATATAATAAAGCTGAAAGACATATTCGCGGGGGACAGGCGACCAAAAGAAAATATGAAAACATGAAAAAAAATAAAGAATGAATGTTGCAGGAAATAGAGTATATTTATAGAATTATGTATATTAGATAACATAGAGAATCTGGGGTGGATATTTTATGGTTGCTATGTCAAAAAAAATTGGGATTGATCTGGGTACAGCCAATATACTTATTTATGAAAAAGGTAAAGGTATCGTTTTACAGGAACCTTCAGTTGTAGCTATGGAAAAACGGGAACAAAAAGTACTGGCTGTGGGAACTGAGGCCCGGATGATGTTGGGCCGGACCCCGGGAAATATTGTAGCAATCAGACCCTTGAAAGATGGGGTTATTGCTGATTTTGAGGTAACAGAAGTTATGCTAAAGTATTTTATATCACGAGTAGTTAAAAGGAGAAGGATATTTAAACCGACTGTAATGGTCTGTGTACCGGTGGGGATTACCAGTGTGGAGAAGAGAGCTGTTATTGAGGCTGCAATGCAGGTGGGGGCCAGAAAAACATATTTAATTGAAGAACCACTGGCTGCTGCGATAGGGGCCGGATTGCCTATATCAGAACCAAGGGGGAGCATGATTATTGATATTGGAGGTGGAACTGCAGAGATTGCAGTTATTTCTCTTGGTGGTATTGTAGTTAGCAAATCTCTACGTATGGGTGGTGACCGCTTTGATGAAGCCACTGTCCGCTATATTAAAGATAGATATAATGTTATTATCGGGGAAAAAACTGCAGAAGAAATGAAATTTGAAATAGGGGCTGCTTTTATAGAAAGTGGAGAGGAAAAAGAGTATGAGGTAAAAGGCCGTGATATTATGTCGGGATTACCTAAAAAACTCAAAATTAACTCTCAGGAAATGCTGGGCGCCTATCATGATTGCCTTTATGTTATTGTTGATGGGGTAAGAAGTGTACTTGAAGATACTCCGCCAGAACTATCTTCCGATATTATAGAACGGGGGATAATCTTATCCGGTGGTGGTTCTTTATTAAAAGGTTTTGATAGATTAATAAGTGAAGAAACCGGAATACCTGTATTCATAAGTGATGATCCTCTAACCTGTGTGGCCCGGGGAACCGGAATAGCTCTGGAAGAAATAGACAAATTAAGTGAAATCTTACTGTCGAATGAGAGTAGAACCATTAAGTAATGGGGGTTGATAGAAAGGATTTGATAATTTGTATAGAGCAAGGTCTTTTATAATAATATTAATACTTATTCTGAGCTTTACTGGAATCATTCAGGCTGTAGATATATTAGATCTGGACCAGATACAACCAGGAATGATGGGTACCGGGAAGACTGTATTTCAGGGAACAGAGGTTGAGGAGTTTCCTGTTGAGATAGTAAGTATTTTGCATGATACAGGAATTAATGAAGATCTTATCCTGATTAAAGCCGGTGGAGATAAGATAGAGGAAATTGGTGGGATTGCTGCCGGTATGAGTGGAAGTCCGGTATATATAGATGGTAAATTGATTGGAGCAATCGGGTATGGATGGTCAAATACTGACCAGCGGTATGCCCTGGTTACTCCTATAAATTATATGTTGAACTTGCTTGATGAGCTTCCCACAACAAACAATAAGGAGTTAAACGGTTCAGATGAAAATTTAATTAAACTTAAAACACCGCTGCTAGTGAGTGGAATTGCAGGGCGGGCTCTGGCAAGTCTGCAGGAAGATCTGGCCCCACTTGATTTTAAAGTTTTACCGGGTGGAGGATTAAAAGACCAGCAGCAGGATATAGCAGCCCCAGAACCGGGTAGTGCTATTGCAGTTCAGCTGGCCCGTGGTGATGTCAGTGTTGCTTCTATTGGTACTGTATCTTATATTGAAAATAATAAAATCCTGGCATTCGGTCACCCTTTCACAAATAAAGGAGAGGTGGATTTTTTATTAAGTGAGGCCTATATAAATGCAATCATACCAGGTCAGGAAAGGTCATTTAAACTGGGTTCACCCCTAAATAAACTGCTAGGGTCGATTAATGTTGACAGGGGAGCAGGAATTGCCGGAAAACTGGAAAAATTTTCAAAAATAGTGCCTCTCAAGGTAAATGTTAGAGATAAGGACCGGAATAAAGATATAACTATTAATACCCAGATAGTCAATGATGAACGCTATTTGACGGCTTTGACCAGTAATATTACCCTGCAGGCCATCGATAAAGCCCTTGATAGGATAGGTAAAGGTTCTGCCTGGGTTAATTTTAAAGTTATGGGAAACGGACTACCGGGTCTTGAGATTGAATCCGACAATATGTATTACAGTAGCCAGGATATAGCAGCCAGATGTTTATCTGATCTCTACCAGCTGCTGGATATAGTAAATAGTAATCCATTTAAAAAGATAGACCTTGTTAATATTCTGGTTGAAATTGAAGTATCGAAGACAGATAATGTTGCTCTGGTGCAGAAGGCAGAGGTTTTAAATGAAAAAATAAAACCAGGAGATACCCTGGAGGTGGAAGTTACACTCCATCCTTACCGGAGTAAAACTTTTACCAGAAAGATCTCAGTTAAATTGCCTGAAGATATTCCTCCGGGAATAACTACAGTTGTGATAGAGGGAGGTTTTCTGGGTTCTTATGGCATAGATACTACTGAGCAGACCCATGAGGGTGAAGAGGATTTCCAGACTACAACTGAAGCCCAGATTTCGGGTTACAAGAGTTTTGAAGAGATGATCGAAGAATTTCAGAAGGCCCCTGACAATAATGATCTGATTATCCAGGTATACCGCGGTTATCCGGTTGCTGCCATGGAACCTGCTATTGATACCCCACCCGAAAGCGGAGGAAATGTTGATGGGGTTAAGGAAGACCTTCCGGCTGAGCCGGTTGAGCCAGCTGAACCTGGTGATAAGCCCGAAAAAATTACTAATGTTCCAGAAGAAAAGCCAGAGATAAAGACGGTTGAAAAGACTGAATATGTTCTGGAGGGAAGCCTAACTCTCGATATAAATATTGAAGATACAGCCGTGTCTGATAAAAAGAAGGAAGATGTTACCCAGAAAACCAACAAGCTGTTACCATAAAATACATCATATTAGGGTTGCATATGTTATGAATTTGTAATAATATTTTAATTAAGGCATCCATGGGGGCCGTATTTTATGAACTGGAAGCAGGTATCTGTTATTATAATACTTATATTATTTATCATGATTGGAATATTTTTTTTTAAATTCAACAACCCTTTTGGCAGTATAAGAGAAGATCTTGTTAGTTATCTTGAAGACCAATACAACATGGAATTTACAGTAAATGAAATTAAGTTCTGGCCCCTGAATAGAATAGTTCTCAAGGATCTGAAAATAAATAAAGGTGATGAACTGCTGATTTTAGCGCCGGAGATGGAATTAAACTATCAATTTACCAGAGTTATTGCTGACCCCGGAAATTGGACAGGTAGTATCACTTCTATCTATTTGAATAATCCTGAAATCAGGCTAAATAAATTGTCGGCAGCGGGTGAGGACAAGGTGGATATCTGGTCCCTGGTGGATAGTATTACTAACGGGTTTAAAGGGTCCCAACTTACTGTGAATAAAGGTTTATTGGTATACGAAGGTCAGCAGTTCAAAAATTTGAATCTGAGATTGGATATCAAGGATAAAGAAAATCTTAATCTGGAGATGTTAACTGATACCAGTTTGAGTAATTTTGAGATAAAGGGTCAAAAAGTTGAGAATCTTAATCTGGAAGGTATAACCCTGGATTTTTCTCTTAACGGGCGTTACTGGCAGGGCAAGGTAAGTATTTCACCTCTGAATTTAAACCAGCTTTCGGCACTGCTTCCTCTGGCATATTCGGGTATAGATATTAGCGACCTGAGTGGTCAGGGGAATCTCATTATAAGTTTCAACGGCCGGGAAAAAAATCTAACTGACTATAATGGAAAACTTACGGTTAATAAGGGAACTATTTTCCTGGATTGGCCTGGTTATATCAACACAGGTAAGATCATTAATACAACCGGAGAAATTTATTACCAGTCAAAAAACAGGGAACTTCTGCTGAAGAATTTTGAGTTTAATTATGCAGGCAACCCCTTCCAGTTTGAAGGAGTGTTTAAGCCAGTAGAGGAAGGGCCGGCTGAACTATCCGGTTATCTGACCTCAGATCGGTTTAATTTAAATCAACCGGGAATTAATCTGGCTGTATTGAATGAACTGGATTTATCTGGACGAGCTCAGTTCGAATTGTTTCTGAATGGTGAAATAACCGATCCCGGTCTGACTTTGGATTTTTATCTACCACAGGGGCAGGTAAGAGGTGAACTGATAAGTTATTTAAAGACACATATCAGATACCGGAAAGGTTTTTTTTATGTGGATTCACTTAATCTGCAACTTAATCAGGATAACCAGATACTGGTCAATGGTGTTTATAATACCCGGGATGGAGATTATAGTTTTACAGGATCAGGTCAGGGCTTAGAATTCAATCTTTTTAAACGTTATATTAGCCCACAATATATTAATGATAAAACGGGAAATATGTTTGCTTCTCTGGATGGGAAGTTTAACTGTGATCTGGTAGCAAATGGGAATGGATTAAACTGGGAAGATTTAACCCTGGTTGGAGATATAGAAGTAGAAAATCCAGAAATTGGATATAATAAATTTAAAGTTATCAGTACCCGTTTCTGGCTGGCCCGTCAGAAACTTGTTTTTAACCAGGGACTCATAAATATGGAACAAGGTATTATTGAGTTCTCAGGTGAAGTGGATATTGAAGAGAGAGATTTAAATATTTCGCTGGCAGGTGATGGTGTAGATTTAGCACAGGTAAACCGCTATTTCGATACAGATCTAATTTCAGGTGTGGCCAGTTTTTCTGGAATGTTAACCCGGAGTTTAGCTGACCCACTGCTGGTTCAGGATTTATCTGTTCCTGAGGGTAGTGTGGACTCTCCAGCAGGTAATATTACTACTTATAATTTTAAGAATTTACTGGCCAGACTTTCAATCGATAAAAATGAAGCAAATTTGACCAGAATAGAGGCGTTAAGTAATGGTGCCACCATTAAAGGTAGTGCCGGAATAAATTATGCGAGTAACCAGCAGACCCTGGCAGCAGACCTGCTGGTAGAAAAGGTAGATTACGGTTTTCTGGAAGATATCATAAACAGTTCATTACCCCTGGTCGGCAGGATTGACAGTGCCAATATTAAATTATCCGGAACCCCGGAACAACCGGTGGTAACCGGGAAGATAACTTCTAAAAACACCTCATTGACTTTTAATCAGAGGAATATTGCTCTGGATGAGGTAGAGTTAAAATTTTCTTCCGGGGAAGGTAACGAGCTGGATATCAATAAGCTTACTTTAAGAAAAGAAGCAGCCGAAGCGGTTCTGTCGGGTAATATCCAGAATAAAAACCGTCTGGACCTCGATTTTATTATAAATAATCTGCAGCTTAACGAGCTTGGTTTAAAACAATCGCTGTCAGGTTTGATGGATATAACTGGCCGGATTTCAGGTGATATTTCTTCTCCATATATCGGGGGAAAGATGTCGGTCAGGGACTTATTATATGAAAATAGAAAACTGGGGAAATTCCAGGGTGATTTCCATTATAGAAATGACCTGCTTGAGTTAACAGAAGGCACCTGGCAGTTAAATAATTACAGTTATCAAATATCCGGTGATATTTATAATCTTGCTGAGAACCCTGGTCTGGAGATAAATGCCAGTACAGAAAAAGGCAGTGTAGGGGATTTGCTGGCTATTGCCGGGATAAAATCTCCAGTTAAAATGGACTATTATCTGGCAGGTAAGGCCCGGATCAGCGGCCCTCTGGCTAACCTGAGAACTGAGCTTGATTTCAATGCAACCAGTCCAGATATCTCAGGCGGTAAGATTAATTTAAATGGAGAGATTACTGATAATGTAGATATTGCTATCAGCGGCCAGAATGTCCAGATTAAAGAGGATTTTACTGTAAAAGGTTTAAAATTAAATGTAGAAACTGGACTCGATTTTGAGGGGATGATCAGTGGTCCCAGAAAAAATATCGGCTTTAGCTTAAAGACTGTTACCTCAAATGCAGTGATTAATGATGTTAAAATAAACCATTTAGAAGGGGAAGTTAAGCTTGATTCTAATAATCAGTTACAGGTAAACCAGCAGCTTATTCTGGAGGGAGACAGCTGTCTTAATATTAACGGCAGTATTTCACTGGGTCAGAACCGGGAAATGGACCTTAACCTGGATGCGGAAGGTTTTCCACTACAGCTGATTGCTTCCAGTGTTTTTCCTGGTTTCAGTATGAGTGGGTATACTGAAGGTAAAGTCAGGGTCAGAGGTTTACTATCTGACCTGACTGCTCAGGGCGATTTATTTCTGGAAGCCAGGGATATTACACTGGGTCTGGAGCATAAGATCAATGTTCTAAAAGGTAATTTAATCTTCGCCGGTAAAAGATTGAATTTATCACACTTAACCGGAACTTATAATAATAATCCCATTGAGTTAAATGGTTCAATATCACCGTTTAACCCAGGTAATTTCTGGAATATCACCTTTGCAGGCAGGAATTTGCTATTCACAGGTGGAACTATTAAGGGTAAATGTGATCCAGATCTTACAATCAATGGACAATTCTACACCCCGGAGATCAGGGGAGAAATTCTGGTTCATGACATGGAAATAAGGGTGCCGTTTTCCTTTAAAGCACCACAGGCAAACAGTAAATTTAAACCCCTGTATAACATTGTTATTAAACCCGGGGAAAATGTCTATTTACGTAATGAAAATATTGATGTTATGGTTCAGGTAGGGAGCCTTACTTTAAGTAATCCAGAAGGAAAATATGAACTGGAAGGTCAGGTTTCCAGCCGTAATGGTAGTTTCGACTTTTATAATAATAAATTTATTCTGGAGACCAGTTCTGCTGTTTTTGAGAGATTTAAAAATAACATACCTGATGTCCATGTAACTGCTCATACTTATATCCATGGCATAAGGGTTACTATCAATCTTGACGGCCCGGCTAACAGAATGATTACTTCTTTTAACTCTCAACCCAGTTTACCGGAAAAAGAGATTCTGGACCTTCTGGCCAGCAGAGGTGGCCTGGGTGGTATTATATCCGGGGAAGGAGATGGGGTAACTGATTTTCTCAAAAATGAAATTACCCGCTTTTTCCAGCAGACCCTGGAGTTAAAAGTAGTTAAAAACTTAGAAGAGAGATTCAAGGATATTTTTAGTCTGGACCGGATGGAGATCGATATCTACGATCTAGGCTGGAATAGAGATATTACTGTATATCTGGGCAAGCAATTATCCGATAAGTTATATCTTGAATATTCACGTACCTTTAGTCTTGACAGTTCACATGATGAAGAAGATCCACTTAAGCAGCTTTCTTTTAGTTATTATTTAACTGATAAAACCCATCTGGAAGGAAATCTGCTTGGGAATGATGAGATTAGATTTTTTATTGAAACATCAATTGATTTTTAATCAAAGGAGGATTAAGATGAAAAAATTATTTATTTTACTAATTATGTCAGCCCTGGTCTTAGGACTCTTTGCTGGCTTTGCCCAGGCCCAGGAAGGTCAAAAAATTACTGCTATCGAGGTAGTCGGTAATCAATACATTACTACCCTGGAGATTCTGGATCCGGTTACTATCAAAGTAGGCGATACCTTTGATCCGGAACAGATAAAAAAAGAGATGCAGGCTATCTATGATCTGGGTTATTTTCAGGATGTCAAGGCCTCACTCCAGAATTATGAAGATGGAATCAAGGTTATCTTTGAAGTTGTAGAAAATCCTGTTATCAGTGAAATCAAGATTGAAGGTAATGAGATTTTCACTAAGGAGCAGGTTATTGACTGGTTGAGTATTCAGACCGGTCAGGTTTTAAATGTTGAAAAACTTAATCAGGGTCTGAAGGAGGTCCGCAACCGCTATCAGGATAAGGGATATGTCCTGGCCAAATTTACTGATGTAAATATAAGTGATGAGGGAGTATTAAATCTCAAATTTAATATCGGCTACTTAAATGATATTATCCTTAAAGGTAATGAAAAGACCAAGGATTTTGTTGTTATGCGGGAACTCAAGAACATTAAAACAGGCGAACCCCTGAATATCAATTATGTGCAGGAAAGTTACCGCAACCTCTATAATCTGAAATATTTTACTGAGATTAATCCCCAGCTGGAGCGGGTAGAAGAAGCAGAGAATCAGGCCAATCTGGTGGTCAATCTAAAAGAAGATAAAACCGGTAAGTTAAATTTTGGTGCCGGCTATAGTTCGCGTGACGGCTGGCTTGGTTTTATTAATGTCCAGGAAAGAAATTTAATGGGTAATGGTCAGACTCTGGGCTTTAGATGGCAGTTTGGTGAAACCAATACCTATTCTCTGGACTTCTTTGAACCCTGGATATTTGGTAATCCAACATCCTTCGGGATTGGTGTTTACAATACACGCTCAAAATCGGAGAATTCTGCAGGTGAAAAGTATACAGAAAAGAGGAGAGGTGGCAACATCTCGCTGGGCCATGCCCTGACAGACCAATGGGATGGAACAGTAAGATATAAACTGGAAGAGACTGAGTATGACTGGGAAGAACAGGCAGATACAGCTAACAGTATCAGGAGTTTAACATTCAAGGTTGACCGGGATACTACCAATCATCCCTTTAATCCTACCAGTGGTGCAATCGATTCGGCTTCTATCGAATATGCCGGTAGTTTTCTCGGTGGAGATAGGGACTTTACCAAATACAATCTTGATGTAAGAAGATATTTCCCTGGATTCAAGGCAGGTCAGGCCTGGGCTGTCAGGTTGAAGACCGGTATCGGTCAGGGAGACCTACCTTATTCTGAATTATACCGCCTCGGTGGTTCAGAAAGCCTGAGAGGATACAAATCATATTCCTTTGAGGGCAATGATATGTTATTAATGAATCTGGAATATAGATTTCCTATTGCCGAACAATTTACAGGTGTAATCTTTGCTGATGGTGGTAATGCCTGGGATAGTCTGGATGATATTGATCTCGGTGATATAAACCACTCACTGGGTCTTGGAATCAGGCTAAATACTCCAATCGGACAGATCAGACTTGACTATGGCTGGAATGAAGACTGGGTAGGTATGCCCCATTTCAGTTTAGGTAATACCTTTTAGAAGTAGGGTAGTGTCAAAAAATCTATGAAAAAGTGATGTTGGAAAGAGACTTTAGTCTA
>JADQBU010000142.1 GCA_016278435.1 Halanaerobiales bacterium | reverse complement strand
AATATAGAAATATTGATATACTACTGGTCGATGATATCCAGTTTCTGGCAAATAAGGAAAGAACCCAGGAAGAATTTTTTCATACCTTTAATTCCCTACATGAAGCCAACAGACAGTTAATTATATCCAGTGACCGTCCACCGAAAGAAATACCAACCCTGGAAGAACGACTCCGTTCCCGCTTCGAATGGGGTCTAATAACAGATATTCAAAAACCTGACCTGGAAACCAGAATCGCTATTCTGAGAAAAAAAGCAGATATAGAAAATCTGGAAATACCAAATGAAGTTATCATCTATATAGCCAATAAAATCCAATCCAATATTAGAGAACTTGAAGGAGCACTAATAAAAGTAATTGCTTATTCTTCTCTTGTTGATAAAGATATTGACATGGATTTAGCCCAGGAAGCGCTTAAAGACCTGGTAGATCAAAACAAGCGACCAAGAGAAGTCAATATAGATTTAATTAAACAGGTTATAGTTGATTACTATAATCTAAAGATGGAGGATATGGAATCCAAAAAGAGAACTCAGAATATTGTCTTTCCCCGTCAAATTGCCATGTATATCTGCCGGGAACTTACAGATAATTCTCTTCCTTACATTGGAGAAAAGTTTGGAGGAAGGGACCATACTACTGTGATTCATGCCTATAATAAAATAGAAAAAAAGATAGAAACAGAAGAAGATTTCAAAAATACAATCTCTAAAATAATAAAAAAAATAAAAGAATAAATTATACACATCCGGTTGTTTATAAACTGGTAATTAAATGTTAACAACTTTTTAAAATAAATTTTATGTTAATATGTTAATTATTATGAAACTGATATCAACATATTTTATACAGTCCTTTTCCCTGCTATCAGCAGTCTTTTTCCCATTTATCAACATATCTACAGCGCCTACTACTACTATTACTAGTTTAAATAAAAATATATACTATAATTAAACTTTATTTTTATTAACAATTTTTTATTACTGGGGGTATTACAAAATGAAACTGGAAGTTCAACAAAAGGAATTTTACCGGGGATTAAATATTGTGCAGCGAGCCGTTTCTAAAAAAAAGACTCTACCTATTTTAAATGGTGTTTATCTGGAAACTGTAAAAGATAAGGGAATCCATTTAATAGGTACAGATCTGGAACTTGGAATTGAAAACTGGATTGAGGCTGATGTCAAAGAAGAAGGTACTATTGTACTTCCTGCTGACCATTTAACCAATATTGTTAGAGAGTTACCTAATGATGTAATTAAGTTTAATGTTAATTTAGAAAACTATCAGGCTAATCTTAAATGTCTTTCCTCTGATTTTGTTATTAATGGCTATAATCCAGAGGAATTTCCCGTTCTACCTGAAGTTAAGGAAAAATTTAAATTAAATCTGCCAACTACTATATTAAATGAGATAATCGAAGAAGTTAAATTTTCAATATCATCTGAAGATACTCAGCCTGCTTTAACCGGGTCTTTAATGATTATCAAAGAAGACAAAATTGAAATGGTTTCCACTAATACCTACCGGTTATCATACAGTGTAAGAAAATTTAAAACTGGAAGTGAAGGGAAAATAGATTTTATATTACCCGGTAACACTCTGAGGGAGTTAAATAATATTATCAGTGATGAAGAAGAGATTGAATTATTAATTGATAGCAACCATGTTAGCTTTGAATTTAATCAGATTAAAATAATATCCCGCTTGATTGAAGGCCAGTTTCCCAACTTTGAACAGGTTATTCCCGATAAAAGCAATACTATTATAAAAATGAATAAAAATGAGTTTCAGATGGCTGTTAAACGGACTTCTCTGATTGCCCGGCAGGATTCCAATGTTATTTCAATCAATACTGAGGGAAATAGGTTAAATATTAATTCTTTAGACTCAGATACAGGACAGGCTCATGAGGAAATAGATATTGAAATAAAAGGGCCTGAACAGAATATAAATATTGATGCAGGATATTTAATGGATGTTTTAAAGATACTAAAAGATGAGGAAATGGAAATAGAATTAATTGGTCCCCTGAATCCATTGATTATCAAGAGAAAGGATGAAGGGGGAAAGTTTATCTATCTGATTATGCCAGTCCGACCCGAATCTTGATTGGAGGTTAAAAAATGAAAGAGGTAATGATTAAAACTGAATCCATTCAATTAGACCAATTTTTAAAATGGGCGAATATTGTTGCTACCGGAGGTCAGGCTAAACATTTAATTAAGGAAGGAAAAGTATTGGTTAATGGAGAAATAGAAAAGAGAAGGTCCCATAAAATAAGTGAAGGGGATATAGTTGAATTAGAAGAAAATACTGAAATTTTTCGGGTAAGTAGAAGATAAATGTTTCTGGAGAAAATTTTATTAAGAAATTTTCGTAATTTAAAAGATATAGTATTAAAAGCTGCACCCTCACTTAATATTTTTATAGGACCTAATGGTCAGGGAAAGACAAATTTTCTGGAATCTATCTATTTACTGGGAACAGCTGAATCACATAGGACCAATAAAGAAAGGGAAATGATTCACTGGGACCGTGAAAAGGCCCTGGTACAGGGTTTACTACATAAAGAGGAACAGCAGATAAAACTATCACTTTTACTGGATAGAACAGATAAAATAGTTAAGGTTAATGATAATCAACTTTCCACTATCTCTGAATTTCTGGGAATATTTAATACGGTTATATTTTCACCAGGGGATCTGCAACTTGTCAAGGGAAGTCCGGCCCGGCGCCGTAAATTCATTAATCTGGAAATATCTCAGGTCAGTAATCTTTATTATAATCTATTAAAAAAATATGAACATGTGTTGAGGCAGAGAAATAACTTATTAAAAGATATTAGAGATAGAGGCAGAAATAAAGATATAGAGACACTGGAAATATGGGATATACAGCTGGTTGAACTGGGAAGTAAAATTATTGAGAAGAGAGTTGAGGTCCTGGGAAAATTAAATATTCTGGCTCGGTTAAAACAGAGAGAAATAACTACCGGTAGGGAAAATTTATCTGTAGAATATGAATCTTCTCTGGGAGAGTTAAAATCAGAAGATATTAAACTTATATTTAAACAAAATTTAGTAAATAATAGAGATAATGAAATAAAAAGGGGTTATACACTGGTTGGCCCCCACCGGGATGATATTATTTTAAAAATAAATGAGATTGACCTGAGGAAATATGGGTCACAGGGACAGCAGCGGACTTCTGCTCTGGCTTTAAAACTGGCAGAACTGGAATTTATGAAATCTGAAACCGGAGAATATCCTGTATTATTACTCGATGATGTTTTTTCTGAACTTGATGAAAATAGAAGACAGACCCTGATTGAGAGTATTACAGGTAAAATACAGACATTTATTACTACTACTGAAATAAATACTATTGGAGAAATAAATAACGGATCCCGAAAGATATTCCGGGTGGATAATGGACAGATTACCGAAGGATGGTGATTTTAATTGTTTTTACATATTGGTGAAGAACATATGATACCGGCTACTGACGTTGTATTAATCGGTAATATGGATAGCATGGAGAAATCTGATATTACAAGTGAATTTTTAAATATATCGAAACAGGAAGGATTTATTATCGATTATTCAGACGGTGATCCCAGGTCTTTTATCCTTACAGGGGAAATAGTATATCTTTCGATAATATCTTCAGCAACTCTGCAAAAACGGCTGAATAACCTGATTGGTGAGAATGGGGGATATTGATGGAGATTAGTGATAGAAGTAATTATGGAGCTGAAAATATTCAAGTTTTAGAAGGATTAGAGGCAGTCAGGAAGAGACCGGGGATGTATATAGGTTCCACCGGTCTTGATGGTTTACATCACCTTGTTTATGAGGTAGTCGATAACAGTATAGATGAAGCTATGGCTGGATATTGTAATCTAATTGAAGTAAGCATTAAACCCGATAATATTGTTAAAATTACGGATAATGGCCGGGGAATTCCTGTTGAAAGACAGCTTCAAATGGACCGTCCGGCGGTAGAGGTAGTTATGACAACGCTCCATGCCGGTGGTAAATTCGGTGGTGAAGGTTATAAAGTTTCTGGTGGTTTACACGGGGTTGGGGTTTCAGTTGTTAATGCCCTGTCCGAATGGCTGGTTGTGGAGATTAACTGGAAAGATGGCAAGAGATATAGGCAGAAATTTCGCCGTGGTGTTCCGGAGTATGACCTGAAAGAGATCGGGAAAAATACTGAAAATATTACAGGAACAACTATTACCTTTAAACCAGATAATGAAATATTTGACACGACTGACTTTAAGTATAAGACTCTTGTACAGCGATTGAAAGAACTTGCTTTTTTAAACAGGGGTATTACCATTAAAATCAGGGATGAGCGGGAAGAAGAGGCAAACAAAAATCAATTTTGTTATGATGGTGGAATTGTTTCTTTTATTAAATATTTAAATAAAAACAAGAAAACCCTTTTTCCTGATCCTATCTATCTTGAGGAAAAAACTGGTGATGATGAACTTGAAATATCGATTCAGTATCACAGTGGCTATAACAGCAACATTTTTTCTTTTGCCAATAATATCAACACCCATGAAGGTGGAACTCATCTCAGTGGTTTCAAGAGTGCTTTAACACGGACCGTTAATGATTATGCACGTAGTAAGGGTTTTATTAAGGATAAAGATGAGAATCTAAAGGGTGAAGATATTCGCGAGGGTATAACTGCTATTATAAATGTTAAACTAAAGGAACCTCAGTTTGAAGGACAGACTAAAACCAAGTTGGGAAATAGTGAAATGAGGGGTTTTGTTGATTCTGCCCTCTCCCATCATTTAAAAACATATCTGGAGGAAAATCCAAAAGAAGGCAAGATTATTATTGAAAAGGCTTTAAAAGCAGCCCGGGCCCGGAAAGCAGCCAAGAAAGCAAGGGATTTAACCCGCCGCAAGAATGCTCTGTTTTCAACTGCTTTACCAGGCAAACTATCTGATTGTTCCTCCCGGGATACAGATACTACTGAACTTTATATTGTTGAGGGTGATTCAGCTGGAGGTTCTGCCAAACAGGGCAGGGACCGTAAATTTCAGGCTATTTTACCCCTGAGAGGAAAGATTTTGAATGTAGAGAAAGCCCGGCTGAACAGAATTTTGAATAATACTGAAATCAGGGCCCTGATAACCGCAATTGGTACGGGGGTTGCTGACGAATTTGATCTGGATAAGATCAGATATGGTAAGATTATTATTATGACTGATGCTGATGTTGATGGTGCTCATATCAGAACCCTGCTTTTAACGTTTTTCTACCGTTATATGAGACCATTGCTGGAAAAAGGTTATATCTGCATCGCCCAGCCCCCACTCTACAAGGTTAAACAGGGGCGGGAGGAAGAATATCTATACAACGATAAGGCCTTGAATAAATATATAGAAGAAAAAGGAAATAACAATATATCACTGCAGAGATACAAAGGTTTAGGAGAGATGAATCCCGACCAACTCTGGGATACAACCATGAATCCGGAAAAGAGGATTATTCTTAAAGTTCAAATAGAGGATGCTATTCTGGCTGATGAAGTATTCACTACCCTGATGGGAGATAAGGTAGAACCGAGGCGGGAGTTTATCCAGACCCATGCCGATGAAGTGGAAAATCTGGATGTTTAAGTTATCTGGAGTGAACAGAAGGGGTGAGTTAGGTGGTTGAAGAATTTAATGAGGGACAGATAATTGATGTCGATATAGAGGATGAGATGAAGGGGGCCTACCTTGATTATGCTATGAGTGTAATTGTGGGACGGGCCTTACCTGATGTTAGAGACGGCTTAAAACCGGTACATCGCCGGATACTCTATGCTATGAATGACCTGGGTATGACCCCGGGCAAACCTCACAAAAAATCTGCCAGAATCGTTGGTGAGGTACTGGGTAAATATCATCCTCATGGAGATGTGGCTGTTTATGATACCATGGTCAGGATGGCGCAGGATTTTTCCTATCGTTACCCCTTGATCGACGGCCACGGTAATTTTGGCTCGATAGATGGCGATTCAGCAGCAGCAATGAGGTATACTGAAGCCAGGATGTCGAGTATTACGACTGAACTTTTAAGTGATATAAATAAAAATACAGTTGACTTTATACCAAATTTTGATGACTCACTGGAAGAGCCTGCTGTTTTACCGGGCCGGATACCCAATCTACTGGTAAATGGTAGCTCAGGCATAGCAGTAGGTATGTCGACCAGTATACCTCCACATAACCTGGAGGAAGTAATCGATGGAGTAGTTAGATTAATCAATAATCCTGAGATTTCTATCAAGGAATTGATGAAAACAATTAAAGGACCGGATTTTCCCACTGGTGGGTACATAATGGGTAGAAGTAGTATCTATAAATCCTATAAATCGGGGCGGGGGAAGATTAAAGTACGGGCTAAAACCAGGATTGAGGAAGACAGGATTATTGTTGATGAAATACCATATCAGGTAAATAAATCCCGTCTTATCGAAAAGATTGCCGATCTGGTTAAAGAAGAAAAAATCGATGGTATCCGTGATTTAAGGGATGAATCAGACCGGGATGGGTTAAGGGTTGTTATTGAATTAAAGAAAGGGTATGCACCTAAAATTATTTTGAACCGCCTCTTTAAACACACTCAACTTCAGGTTACATTTAGTATCATCATGCTGGCACTGGTCGATAATAAACCCCAGGTTCTTTCTCTCAAGGAGATTCTGGAGCATTACCTGGGTCACCAGAAAAATGTAGTTACCAGAAGGACAAAATATGATCTGGATAAGGCGGAAAATCGGGCTCATATTCTGGAAGGATACAAGGTGGCTCTGGCCAACATCGATGAGATTGTAGAAATGATTAAAAAAGCTCCTGATGTTAATACAGCCCGTGAGGGATTAATGACAAAATATAATTTATCCGAGAAACAGGCAGATGCTATTTTAAGGATGAGACTCCAGAGTTTGACAGGCCTGGAAAGGGAAAAAATTGAAGCTGAATATCAGGAATTAATGGAAAAAATAAAGGAACTAAAGTCAATTTTAGCTGATGAAGATAAACTTCTGGATATTATTAAAGATGAACTTCTGGTTCTGAAAGAAAAGTATAAGGATGAGCGGAGAACCGAGATTCTCAACCAGGAGACAAGCCTGGAGATTGAAGATCTGATCGAAGAAGAGCAGGTTGTAGTTACCCTGACCAACCAGGGATATATTAAGAGAATGCCGCTGGATTATTATAAAAGTCAGCGTCGGGGAGGTAAAGGAATTATTGGGCTAAATACCAAGGAGGAAGATTTTGTCCGGGATATATTCTCATCCTCAACCCATAATTATTTCTTATTTTTTACTGACCGGGGGCGTGTTTACCGCTTAAAGGTATACCAGATTCCGGAAGCAAGCCGGCAGGCCCGGGGAACAGCAATTGTCAATCTACTGGAGTTGGAACGTGATGAAAGAATAACAGCGATTATTCCTATCAGGGATTTTGATGAAGACAAGTATCTATTGATGGTTACCAGAAAGGGATTAATAAAAAAGACCCCACTGGATGATTATGCTTCCAACTATACCGGCTTAATAGGTATTACTCTTAGAGAAAGTGATCAACTTATTGATGTTAAATATACAGAAAAAGGACAGAATATAATTATTGCTACCCATGAAGGGAAGGCTATCCATTTTAAAGAAGATCAGGTCAGACCTGTGGGTAGAACTGCTATGGGAGTCAAGGCTATTGACCTGGCCCCCGATGATTATATTATTGGAATGGGTGTAGATAGTGAAGGTGAAGATCTGCTGGTAATTACTGAAAATGGATATGGCAAGAGGACACCTCTTACTGAATACCGCCTCCAGAAGAGGGGTGGTAAGGGTATAATTACGGTAAATACTACTGAAAAGAATGGTAAAGTTGCCGGCATTAAAGTTGTAAAAGAAGAACAGGATCTGATTATAATCACAGAAGAAGGTATTATTATCCGTACAAGTATCCAGGAAATATCACAGACAGGAAGGAATACTCTGGGAGTAAAAGTTATAAATATCAGTGAAGGTGACAGAGTGGTTTCACTGGCCCGGGTAAATCCCGAAGAAGATGGGTTTTCCAAAGATGAGGTAAGGGAAAATGATGGTAATACCAACCCGATAAATAGTTCCAGATCCACGGAAGTGGAGAATGAATTAGAAGAAGAGGAAGAAGATGAGGTAGAAGAGGGAACTGAAGAGGAACAGGATGATAATCTAAAATAAGGAAAATTAATCAGTTCCGGGAAACATTCAAGTTAAAGTTGAATTATTTCCCAGGAAATAATTTTTAAAGTTTGAACTTAAAAATCAAATAAATATAAGTAGGCACCGGAGGATAATTAACAATCTCCGGTGTTTTTAATTACTTAATTTGGCAGAATAATTTTTTAAATATTTCAAAAAATATGTTAATTTCTATTAATTATAAATAAGAAGGAAAATTCAAATTAACGTAGAATATATATTAACAAAGAGTTCTTCACTGGTAGCTATTTATCGGGCTTATTACTGAGCCCATTTCAACTGGTACTTTTAATATATTTTAGTTGTTTTTTTTTCTCTTTTGTTATAAGATATGATAAGAGAAAGGAGCTCTATAGATAGGTTTATATATGGGGCAGTTAAAGTAAATGAGGAAAGTATATAATTAATATTCTGACATATGGTATATTTGTAGTAATTTGAAAAATTTTTATATATCAGAAAATTAAACAGAGGATGTGATAATAATGAAAATTGCAATTTCGGGCAAGGGAGGCACTGGAAAGACCACAATTTCAGCCAGTTTAGCTTTAAGCCTGGCTGAGGATGGTTTCAGGGTTTATGCAATTGATGCTGATCCTGATGCAAATCTGGCCTCCTTACTTGGAATAGAGGAAAAGGTCAAACCACTGGCAGAATTGGAAGAAATTATCAAGAAAAAAGTTGGTGGAGAGGGAGGTTTATTTACCCTTAATCCCGAAGTTGATGATGTGCTTGAAGACTATGCTGTAGACTTTAAAGGGATAAAATTTTTGCAGATGGGAGGGATTAAAAAAGCCAATTCGTCCTGTTATTGTCGTGAGAACAGTTTTTTAAAAGCAGTGATAGATACCCTGCTTTTTGAAAAAGATGAAATTGTTATCATGGACATGGGTGCCGGGATTGAACATTTAACCCGGGGAACTTCCCGGGGTGTAGATTTGATGCTGGTTGTCTGTGAACCTACTGTTATCAGTATGGAAACAGCTGGAAATGTCAAAAAATTGGCACTGGAGGCAGGAATACCCAGGGTAGGATTTGTTGGAAATAAGGTTAAGAATGAGGCTGAAAGGGAATTTTTAACCCGGAATCTACCGGGAGAAATACTGGCATTGATTCCATATGATGATTTATTACTGGAAAAGAGTCTTACAGGGGGTCAGCCTTTAGTGACTGATAAAGTCAAGGAATTATTAAAACAAATCGAAAAAATAGTTGGATAGGGGGTTAATTTTAATGGCGAAAAAAGAAAGAACCACACAGGAAAAATCAAGAGATAATGCCTCCAGGCAAGTTATTGATGCTGCAAAAGAGGCAGGTATTGAACTGGTCTGGGATAGGTATGAAAACCAGCAACCACAGTGTAAATTCGGTTCTGAAGGTAACTGCTGCCGGGTTTGTGCTATGGGGCCATGTAGAATAATACCCGGGACCAAAAGGGACAGGGGTATCTGCGGTGCAGATGTGGATACTGTAGTAGCCAGAAATTTTGTGCGGATGATTGCAGCAGGAACAGCTGCTCATTCCGACCACGGCCGGGGTGTAGCCCAGATATTTCTGGAAACAGCTCGAGGTGAAGTTCCTGGTTATGAAATCAAGGATGTAGAGAAATTAAAAGAACTGGCACCGATGTATGATGTAGAGGTGGAAGGCCGGGAAACAAAGGAAATAGCTATAGAACTTGGTGAAAAGGTCATAAAGGAATTTAACCAGGCCGAAGGTGGCCTGAAGATGCTTGAACGTGCTCCTGAAAAGAGGAAAGACCTCTGGAAGAAACTGGGTGCAATTCCCCGTAATATCGACCGGGAAGTGGTTGAAGCCATGCACCGGACACATATCGGGGTTGACCAGGATTATGAAAATATATTATTACAGGGAACAAGAACAGCTCTGGCTGACGGCTGGGGAGGTTCCATGATTGCAACTGAACTACAGGATATACTTTTCGGTACTCCTGGAGATCCCTGGAGATATGCTACCAGAGAAGCCAACAGGTTGAAGGCTAACCTGGGTGTATTGAAAGAGGATAAAGTAAACATCATCGTTCATGGTCATGAACCACTCTTATCAGAAATGATCGCTGTGGCATCCCGTGACCCGGAAATGATTGAACTTGCTAAAGAGATGGGTGCCAGCGGTATCAATGTTGCCGGAATGTGTTGTACCGCCAATGAAATCTTAATGAGACACGGTATACCGGTTGCTGGTAACTTCCTGCAGCAGGAACTAGCAATTGTAACCGGGTCTGTGGAAATGATGATCGTTGATGTGCAGTGTGTTATGCAGGCCTTAAGCCGGGTTGTCCATGACTTCCATACAAAACTGGTAACTACCAGTGAAAAGGCTATGATCAGGGAAGCTACTCATATGCCGTTTGATGAGGAAGATGCCCTGAACTCTGCCAAGAATCTAATTAGAAAGGCTATCGAGAACTATCCACAGCGGAAAGGTGTCAATATTCCCGATGATTCTGAAGACGCCGTAGCTGGCTTCTCCCATGAATATATTAAATATATGCTGGGTGGATCCTTCAGGTCTTCTTACTGGCCTTTAAATAGTAATATCATTGACGGCCGTATCAGAGGTGTAGCCGGGGTTGTTGGCTGTAATAATCCTGCTGTAACTCTTGACGATGCTCATGTTACTCTGATCGAAGAGTTAATAGCCAATGATGTGCTGGTAGTTCAGACTGGATGTTCTGCAATTGCTGCTGCTAAAGCTGGACTAATGGAACCGGAAAAGGCTCTGAAAAAAGCCGGACCCGGACTCAGGGCAGTATGTGAAGCAGTAGGTATACCACCTGTATTGCATGCTGGGGCCTGTGTTGATAACAGTAGAATTTTAATTGCTCTGGCAGAAATGGTTGC
Organism: Halanaerobiales bacterium; assembly: GCA_016278435.1. Lineage (GTDB taxonomy): Bacteria > Bacillota > Halanaerobiia > Halanaerobiales > JADQBU01 > JADQBU01. The sequence continues at coordinate 1,491 of JADQBU010000142.1, read as the reverse complement.
TGTAGGGCAGGAAAATAGCCGGCTCAGCCTGGGTAATGATATCAGTGAGTTGCCGGTTGCAGGTGCTGCACCGGAATGGATGAGTGAAAAGGCGATAGCAATCGGTCAGTACTTCGTTACTTCCGGGGTCTATACCGTATTTGGTGTAAAATTCCCGACCCTGTCGAGTGAAACTGTTACTGACTATTTATTCAATAAATATGAAGACATTTACGGAGGAAAATGGGCTTTTGAACCAGATCCGAAGAAGATGGCTCAGATGATGATCGATCATATAGATAAAAAACGTAAGGCACTGGGAATTGAAAAATCAAGAGAAAGAGTACTTTTCGATATGGATATGAGGAGAGGTCTGGAAGCCGAGTAATAAAAATGTGATTAAGGAGGTATAGTTATGTCCAAAATAATTGCATCTGCTGCGATCAGGGGTGCTCATAAAACAAGTGAAAGAGCTGAAAAGGAACTAAAAAAAGCGCTTGAGAAATTTGGGCCTGATAAAAAGGTTGAATTTCCCAATACTGGTTATTTCTTACCGGTAATCTACGCCATGACCGGAATGGAAGTAAAAAATCTCGGGGAAATGCAGACGGTAATGGAGAAGATAAAACAATTACTGCCACCCGTTCCCACGGAAAAGATGTGGGTTCCCTATCTGGGTAATACTCTGGATGCGGGGATGGCAACCCTATTTGCCAATGAAATTATTGAAGGTACCAAGTATCTGGAAGACCCTGTTCCCTATAATTTACATTATAGTGGAGATATTCAGGAAGATAACTTCTGGCTGGGAGCTGCCGATGACCTTATCTTCCGGGAAAGAGGTCTGGAGTTTGTGGACGGTACAGCACCCGGATTTGCTGCTATCGTAGGAAGTGCACCTACAAATGAGATAGCTGTAAAAATAGCCCGGGAACTACAGGAAAAGAACCTTTATACTTTCATGACCGGGGAAAGTAATGGTAAAAATATGGCTGAACAGTTACATGAGGAAGGGGTGCAGCTGGGCTGGGATACACGGTTAGTACCTTTCGGTAAAGATATATCATCTACCGTTTTTGCTCTGGGTTTTGCCAGCAGGGTAGCTATGGCTTTCGGTGGGATTAAACCCGGTAACTACAGGCGAAATCTGATCTATAATAAGAACAGGACTTTTGCTTTCGTACTGGCACTGGGTGATGTTGACGATGTAAAATATGCTAATGCTGCTGGAGCTATTAACTTTGGTTTCCCGACGATTGCTGATACCGATATTCCTGAGATATTACCGACCGGGGTCTGTACTTATGAACATGTTGTGGCTATGCCCAAACAGACAAAACCGGAAAAAATACATGAGGAAATTGTACAGAAGGCTATTGAAGTACGCGGCTTAAAGGTTGAGATAGAAGAAGTACCTGTTCCCGTTTCCTATGGACCTGCTTTTGAAGGTGAACTAATCAGGAAAGAAGAAATGTTTGTTGAGTTTGGTGGAAACAGGACACCTTGTTTTGA
>JADQBU010000374.1 GCA_016278435.1 Halanaerobiales bacterium | reverse complement strand
GGCCTCTGCTTCAGACCATATGGATCATGTGAAAACTCAACTGCCGTATGCACTTTTCGGAGCAAGCATAGCCTTAATATTCGGCTTTATACCAGCTGGTTTAGGAGTTCCTGCCTATATTTTATTACCTATAGGTATAATAATAATGTATTTACTATTCAATAAAATTGGAAAAACTGTTGATGTAACAACAACAAATACCAACTCCGATATGAAGTTAAACCAATAAAATATATTAGAATAAAAATTTTTATGTTTATAAGTATATTTAAAAACCTCAGCATAAAGTTATATATGCTGAGGTTTTTCACTTTTTAATAATTTCATTCCCAGTTTTTTATAGAAAACTCAGATTACAATACCTGATAAATTCTCTCCAGAGCCCAGTCAATCTCTTCCCTGGTGATAATCAGTGGTGGGGCAAATCTGATTACATTCTCATGGGTCTCCTTGGCCAGAATCCCCAGTTCCTTCAACTGTTCACAGTAAGGACGGGCCGGACCGTCAAGTTCTACCCCTACAAATAGCCCCTTACCCCTTATTTCCTTGATATGGGGATTGGCGATCTCACTCAACTTATCTTTTAAATATTCTCCCAGCTCAAGGGACCGCTCTACATAATTATCCCTCTGTAGGATCTCGATTGCTTTCCGGGCCACTGCTGCTCCCAGGGGGTTACCGCCGAAGGTTGACCCATGGGAACCGGGCTCAAATACACCCATTACCTCTTCATCGGCTGCTACCGCTGATACCGGATAGACTCCTCCACCCAGGGCCTTACCCATAATATAGACATCGGGTTTGACATCTTCCCAGTCACAGCCAAACATCTGACCTGTCCGGCCGAAACCGGTCTGAATCTCATCTGCTATAAATAATATGTTTTTCTCTTTACATAATTCATAGGCTTTTTTGATATACCCTGCCGGTGGAATGATGATACCTCCCTCACCCTGGATCGGTTCTACCAGGAAGGCGGCTGTGTTCTCTGTCATCGCTTCTTCCAGGGCCGCTAAATCACCATAAGGTATAACCTTAAAGCCCGGTGTCAGGGGACCGAATCCCCGTTGATAAAGTTCGGTTGAACTGAAGGTGACAATCGAAATCGTCCGTCCGTGAAAGTTCCCGGCACAGGTGATAATCTCTGCTTTATCCTCCGGAATACCTTTAACATCATAGCCCCATCTCCGGGCCATCTTCAGCGCAGTCTCTACTGCTTCTGCTCCAGTATTCATCGGTAAGACCTTCTCTTTACCGGTCACTTCAGCTATCTTTTCATAAAAGAGCCCCAGTTGATCATTGCGGAAGGCCCGGGAAGTCAGTGTTACCCTGTCGGCCTGCTCTTTCAGAGTTTCGATGATCTCGGGATGACGGTGCCCATGGCTCACTGCTGAGTAAGCACTCAACATATCCATATAGCGATTGCCCTCCGGGTCTTCTACCCAGACTCCTTCTGCCTTCGAGATTACTATCGGTAGTGGTTTGTAATTCCTGGCTCCATACCTGTCGGTTAATTCCATTATTTCCTCGGTTTTACTCAAATTTCTCAACTCCTTTTTGATTTAAACTGAGCCAATTACTTTCTTCCTCTATAATTTTTGCAGTCTCCTCCGGGTCAGGACCTCCCCGGGAAGAGGTATTCTTAATAATATTATCAATTTGCAACATCGAATAAAGCTCATCTGTAAAGACATCTTTTTGAACAGGAAATAATTTATGCCAGTCTTCCAGTGATATCTCTTCCAGATTAATCTTTTTATCAAGGGCAAATATGACAGCCTTCCCAACAATTTCATGGGCTTCTCTGAAGGTTAACCCTTTTCTTACTAGATAGTTTGCCAGCTCAGTTGCATTGATATATCCCTCACCAGCTGCACTGTACATTTTCTCTTTATTCACTTTTACCGACTTCAACATATCTGGAAATAACTTGAGAATAACTTCAAGGGTTTGTACTGTATCAAAAATTCCTTCCTTATCTTCCTGTAAATCCTTATTATAAGCCATTGGAATCCCTTTTAAAACTGTCAAAAGTTGCATTAAATGTCCATAAACCCGGCCTGTTTTCCCCCTGGTCAGTTCGGCAACATCTGGATTCTTTTTCTGCGGCATAATACTGCTGCCGGTGGTAAAGGCGTCACCAATCTCAATAAATGAAAATTCATCTGAAGACCAGATTATTAGTTCTTCACTGAACCGGCTGAGATGCATCATTATAGTTGCCGCCACACTTAAAAATTCAAGCAAAAAATCTCTATCACTTACTCCATCCATAGAATTGAGACTGATAGAAGTAAATCCCAGTTCCTCTGCTGCCCATTCCCGGTCAATGGGAAATGAAGTACCGGCCAGGGCACCAGAACCCAGGGGGTAATATTAACCCGCTTAAGATTATCTTCCAATCTTTCATAATCGCGCTTAAACTTAAAGTAATAGGCCAGGAGGTGGTGGCCCAGTGTAACAGGCTGTGCCTTCTGTAGATGTGTATATCCAGGCATGATGGTATCTTTGTGATCAGCAGCCAGGTCAAGTAGACCCTGCATTAGTCTCAGGAGCTCGTTCTGCAACATATTTATCTTATCCCGCATATAGAGTCTCATATCCAGGGCAACCTGATCATTCCGGCTCCTGGCAATATGCAGTTTGCCCCCTACTTTTCCCACTTTTTCAGTTAGCTGAACTTCAACCAGGGTATGAATATCTTCCAGTGATTCAGAAAACTCAACCCTGCCTTCCTCAATATCTTTTTCAACCTCTGAGAGTCCTTTTACCAGAATCTCTGCTTCTTCAGAAGAAATAATTCCACATCTGGCCAGCATTCTGACATGAACCTTGCTTCCTTCAATATCATAGTGATATAGTTCCTGATCAAAACCGATTGAGGCATTAAAATGCTCCACCAGTTTATCTGTCTGATTACTAAATCTTCCACCCCATAGTTTCATACAATCACTCCATATTATTTGACATAATCCTTCAGAAAGAGGGTATCTTTGTTTTCTCTATTGACCCGGGCATAAGTTTCAGTAGGCAGTCCCCAGAGTTTAATAAATCCAGGTGCTGACTTGTGTTCAAATCTATCATTTTCATCATAAGTTGCCATTTCATACTGATAGAGAGAATAAGGTGATTTCCTGCCAACAACCGAGCAGTGGCCCTTATAGAGTTTCATCTTAACTATCCCGGTAACCTGCTTCTGGGTTGATTCAACAAAGGCATCAAGCGCTTCTCTCAGTGGTGAGTACCATAGTCCAAAATATGTCTGTTCAGCATACTTGTCAGTTATTGTTTTCTTAAAATGCAGTGTTTCCCGGTCCAGAGTAAGTGATTCCAGCTGTTCATGGGCATTTATCAAAATGGTAGCGGCAGGTGCTTCATAGATCTCTCTTGATTTAATTCCAACCAGCCTGTTTTCCACCATATCGATCCGGCCAATACCATATTTGGAACCAATACTATTTAGATTTTTAACAATTTCTACCGGAGAAAGGTGCTGGTTATTGAGTTTAATCGGTACACCCTGATCAAAGGTTAAAGTTAAATAATAGGGTTCATCAGGGGTATTCTCAGGAGCATTAGTCCACTGGTAAGAATCAATCGGTGGTTCTTCCCAGGGATCTTCCAGTTTTCCACATTCCACACTGAGTCCCCAGAGATTGGAATCTATACTATAGGGGCTCTCCTTGGTTACTTTAATCGGTATATTTTTCTCTTTTGCATATTCCATCTCTTCTTCCCGGGATTTAAACTCCCATTCCCTGAGGGGAGCAATTATCTCTAACTCTGGAGCCAGGGTTCTAAAAGAAACATCAAATCTAACCTGGTCATTCCCCTTACCGGTACACCCGTGGGCAACAGCATCTATATTCTCCCTTTCACAGACTTCCACCATCTTCTGTACAATTAAAGGCCTGGTCAGGGCAGTAGCCAGGGGATATTTGCCTTCATAAAGGGCATTGGCCTTCAGGGCCTTGAAAGCAAAGTTATTGATAAACTCATCCTGAATATCATCTATAAAAACCTTTTCTGCTCCGGTATTTAAAGCCTTTTCTTTTAAAGACTGCCAGTTTGCCCCCTGACCCACATCGGCAGAATAGGCATATATCTTTGCTCCATATTTATCCTTTAGCCATTCAATACTGACCGATGTATCTAAACCACCAGAATATGCAAGTAAAATCTTTTTAACCTTCTTTTTCATTTAAAAAACCTCCTATGATATTTTATAATTATTTAAGCTTATTATTTCCAGCTCTTCTGTAAAACTTCTATCCTCCAGGGCCTTCAGAACTGCCTGAACTGTGTCCAGTGAAGTAAAACAGGGCATATTTGATTCTATAGCTTTCCTCCTCAGTTTAAAGCCAGAGGTCTGCGTTATTTTCCCTTTTGTAGGAGTATTTATTACTATTTCTACTTCACCCTGGTCAATCCCTGCCATAACATCTTCTATTTCTTTGACACCTATACCCTGGTCTGTAAAATATTCCGCAGTTTTACCTGATGCTCTGATAGTATAGCCCATTCTTTCAAATCCCCGGGCCAGTTCGGTCCCTTCTTCTTTATCCCGGTCAGCCAGAGAAAACAGTATACCACCTCCGGGTGAAGGGGGAAACTTAAAATCAGCTGCCAGTAAACCCTTATAAACTGCTCTTTCATAACTGGTTGCTGTAGCCAGGACTTCTCCAGTTGACTTCATCTCTGGTGTTAGTGAAATATCAACCCCCAGGAGTTTATCATGAGAGAAGATTGGTATCTTTATAGAAACCAGCTTTGATTCAGGCAGCAGACCTTTAAGTTCTGTTACCTGTGATAATTCATTACCCAAAATTACTTTTACCGCCAGTTTGACCATAGGTACCCGTGTGACCTTGCTTAAAATGGGTATCGTTCTACTAGCTCTGGGGTTTACCTCCAGAATATATATATTGTTGTCATCATCAATTACAAACTGAATATTTATTAGTCCTTTTATATTCATCAATCTTACTATTTTTTCGGTATAATCGGCCAGATTTCCCTTGATCTCCCGGCTTAAACTCCGGGCAGGATAAACAGCCATACTATCCCCGGAATGGACCCCGGCCCTTTCAACATGTTCCATGATACCCGGAATCAGGATCTCTTTTCCATCAACAACAGCATCAACTTCAACTTCTTTTCCCTTGATATAACGGTCAATCAATACAGGATGATTGGGCGATATCTTAACTGCCTGTTCCAGATAAATCTCAAGCTCTGCCTGGTTGGATACTATCTCCATCCCCTTTCCCCCCAGCACAAAGGAAGGGCGTACCAGGGCTGGATATCCAATCTGATCTGTACACTGCAGGGCTTCTTTAAGATTATAGGCAGTAAATCCCTGGGGAGTTGGTAATCCTGCTGATTCAATCATTCGATAAAACTCTTCCCGGTCCTCAGCCAGGTTAATGCTTTTCAGATCAGTTCCCAGAATATTAATTCCTGCTTCTGTCAGGGGTTCAGCCAGATTAATGGCTGTCTGTCCCCCGAACTGTAAAATAACATCTTCAATTTCTTCTCTTTCAATAATATTCAGGACATATTCCAATGTCAGGGGTTCAAAATATAATCTATCTGCAGTGTCAAAATCTGTACTTACAGTTTCCGGATTATTATTTACTATTACGGCCTGAATCCCCTCTTCCTGTAAGGCTTTGACAGCATGCACACTACTGTAATCAAATTCAATACCCTGACCTATCCTGATCGGCCCTGATCCCACAACCAGAACCTTCTTACCACTACCTGTAATAACCTCATCTTCCTCTTCATAGGTCGAATAATAATAGGGGGTACTGGCTGCAAATTCTGAAGCACAGGTATCTACCATTTTAAATACAGGTTTAACTCCAGCCTCTTTCCTTAACTTTCTGATCATTGATTCTTCTTTACCCAGCAGATCAGCGATCATTCTATCGCTGAATCCCAACTTTTTAGCTTCAGCAATCTGCTCTACATTATCTTCTAGCTTTATACCCATCTGTACCAGTTCAGCAAATTTATATAAATAAAATAGATCTATACCGGTCCAGCTGTTGATGTCCTCTGGAGTAATCCCGTTATAAAGAGCCCTGATTACCAGAAAAATACGCTCATCTTCGGCCTGTATGATTTTTTCTTTTAACTCTTCTGAACCTTCTTTATCCAGAAGCACTGGAATCTTTAAGTCCAGAGAATCAACTGCCTTTAAAAAAGACTCTGTAAAATTTCTGCCGATAGCCATTACTTCTCCTGTAGCCTTCATCTGGGTTCCCAGTTCCCTGTTTCCTCCACTGAACTGATCAAAGGGCCAGCGGGGAATCTTGGTCACCACATAATCCAGGGCCGGTTCAAAACAGGCATAGGTTTTGCCGGTAATCCTGTTTTTAATTTCATCCAGCCGTAGACCGAGAGCAATTTTCGCAGAAACCTGGGCAATCGGGTAACCGGTCGCCTTGGAAGCCAGTGCACTGGAACGGCTAACCCGGGGATTGACCTCAATAATAAAGTAGCTGTCACTTTTCGGATCCAGAGCAAACTGGATATTACAGCCGCCCTCAATTTCCAGAGCCCTGATTATCTTCAGGGAGATTGTTCTGAATTTATGGTATTCCTTGTCCGTCAGAGTTTGACTGGGAGCAACTACTACACTATCACCGGTGTGGATCCCTACCGGATCTATATTTTCCATATTACAGACTGTTATACAGTTACTATCTCTATCCCGGATTACTTCATATTCAATCTCCTTCCAGCCGGCGATACTCTTTTCCAGCAGAACCTGTTGAATTCTGCTTCTCTTTAACCCCAGAGCAACTATCTCCCGGAGTTGTTTTTCATCCCTTGCAATTCCCCCACCACTTCCTCCCATGGTATAGGCCGGGCGGACGATGAGTGGATAACCAATCTCCTCAGCAAAGGCAAGAGCCTTATCAACAGTGCTGATGATCTGACTCTCAATAACAGGTTCGCCGAGTTCAAGCAGGAGGTTGCGAAATAATTCCCGGTCCTCTGCCTGCTGAATAGCTTTGAGTGATGTTCCCAGCAGTCTGACTCCATATTTTTGCAAAATACCACTTTCAGCCAGCTCAGCTGCCAGATTAAGTCCGGTCTGACCTCCCAGTGTAGGAAGAAGACCGTCCGGCTTTTCTTTCTCAATAATCTTTTTTATATATTCAGCTACCAGTGGTTCCAGGTAGACCTTGTCGGCAATATTATTATCGGTCATAATCGTGGCTGGATTACTGTTAACCAGAACTACTTCCAGGCCTTCTTCCTTCAGGGCTTTACAGGCCTGGGTTCCCGAATAATCAAACTCTGCTGCCTGCCCGATAATAATAGGTCCGGAACCGATGACCATAACTTTCTTAACCTTATCTGGCACAGCTAACACCTACTTTATCGCCAGGCCAGGTATTGACCATCTCCAGGAATTCATTAAAAACCAGGTTGGAATCGGCAGGACCCGGCCCGGCCTCGGGATGATACTGTAGCGAAAATACAGGTAACTCTCGATGTTTTATCCCTTCCACTGTACCATCATGTAGATTCTTATGGGTTACTTCCAGTTCCCGGGGCAATACCTCACTTAAGGCATAACCATGATTCTGGGTGGTGATAACAATTTTACCTGTTCTTAAATCCTTAACAGGATGATTACCACCGTGGTGCCCAAACTTCAACTTGAAGGTCTTACCCCCAAAGGTCATGCCCAGTAACTGGTGACCGAGACAGATGCCAAATACCGGCATAGTTCTGATTAAACTCCTGATTTCCTTGACAACCCGGCTGATATCCCTGGGGTCTCCAGGTCCACTGGAGAGAAGCAGTCCGTCTGCTTTAAATTCCTTAATCCTCTCTGCACTGGTATTATAGGGCACGATTACTAATTCACAACCTCTTTTAATTAACTGTCTGAGAATATTATATTTAACCCCGAAATCCATAACAACAATCCTGGGACCGGGACCGGCTATCTTTGTTATTTTTTTAATGCTGACCTCATCGACCAGCATTCTTTTAATCTTCTTGATCTGGTCAACCCTCTCCAGCAACTTTTCCTGACTAATACCGGCAGATGAAATAATGCCGTTCATACTGCCTTTCTCTCTGATATGTCTGGTCAAAGCCCGTGTATCAATACTGGAAATCCCTGTAATTCCTTCTTTCTTTAAAAATGTGGAAAGGTTTTCTTCTGCCTGACGGTGGTTAGGACTTGAGCAGGACTCCCTGACTATTAACCCTGATAAATGCGGCTCATAAGATTCAAAATTATCACGATTAATGCCGTAATTCCCCACCAGAGGATAAGTCAAGGTTACTAGCTGTCCCCTGTAAGCTGGATCTGTCAATATTTCCTCATAACCAGTCATGCTGGTATTAAAAACAACCTCACCCTGTGATATTCCAACCTTCCCCAGGGCTTTCCCCTTAAAGACCCTGCCATCTTCTAACACCAGGAAAGCCTCCATAAATTTTACCTCCTTATGCAAATCTCTATTTTTTAATACAAAAAAACTCTCATCTCTAAATAGAGACGAGAGTTATACCCGTGTTACCACTCTTATTGATATAACAGGAAACAATACTTCCTGTATACCCACTCTTTTCCTTTAACGCTGAAAACACGGCCATCCCTATTAGCTTCAGGACGGCTTCTCCGGGGTGCGCTTCAGATAAATTCGAACACCTGGCTTCCACCTTCCCAGGCTCGCTGCAGTTCTCATTAATCCTACTCTCCCCTTCATAGAATTTAGCTCCTTCTCTTAAATAATAATTATACATTATCATTTATAATTATGTCAAGGGAAATCCCAACTATTTTTTAAATAATAATCGACTGAATCGAGTATAATCGGATAATCGGATTCCCTTGAATATAATCTCTCCTCTATCAAATATCCTGGTAGTTCATCAACTTCAGCAGTCCCCGGGCCGCTATCATCGGCCCTTTCTGTTCAAAGCCCTCGAGTCCCAGTTGTGTTTTAATTACTCCGACTTTAACTCCAAAGTCCATTAGATAATTCATATATTTACGGGCTATCTCCCTATGCTTATCCTCCCTCTGTACTGCACCAAAGGGATTGGCAAAATAACTGGTTGTAAGTCCTTTTTCAGCTGTTGTACCTTTGGCTAATCTTGCCCCCCGGGAGAAAACCTCCAGGGCCTGGTCGATATCACTTATTAATTCGATGGGGTCTTCTCCCTTTTCAAGTTGGTCATAATTATTGGCATAGAAGAAATAATCTATTTCAGTTGGCTTAATAATCTCTGTATAATTTGAATATGGTATAATCAGTCTGGCATTATTACGGTTAGGATTCATAAATATACTACGGTCCATATTGGAATAAGCATAGCTGGGCTGCAGGTCATCAAGTCTGACAAAAGCCCCAACTTCTGTTCCATAGGCTATTACCTTTTCTTCCTCCTCATTGATATCAAGAGAACCCATATCATCAACCAGAATATTTAATTCAGACAGATCCTTACTTAATCTGACCAGGGCATCTATCGTCTCTGATTTACCTGCACCACTATCTCCAACCAGCATGACGTTCTTTCTCTCACCGCTTTTCAGTTTAATTTCAGCCAGGGCACCGTGTATAGGAAGTCTACCCTCATCAATAATCTGAAGATTATGCAGTGTCAGAATCATCTTTTTCAGGTAACCAAAATAATCGATCGAGGGATCGTCTCCAACCAGGCCGACATACATCCCGTCTTCTTCATGGTAGATTACCCCATTATAATGGGCCGGTTTCTCAAAGAATTTCCTGTCAAGTCCCAGAATATAAATTGCATCCGGCTTTTTATTTTCCAGAATTTCAAAACTGGCCGGTTCAAATATATTACCCAGGCCGGCTGCCAGAGCCAGATATTCCTTATTTACAACTACATAAATCGTTTTTAAACAGACTCTAATCGGGAAAACAAGCCAGTCATCCGGTTTTTCAAGATTGATCCGGTCCAGAACCGGTTTATCGATCAGTTTAAATATCCCCCTTCTCTTATTGGATCTGGTATAGAACAATACCGGTGGTTCATATGTATAACTCCAGACAAAATCAAGATCATAGAGGAAAGCGGCATTATCGAGCTTTACATCCTCACTGAAACATGGTTTATCGACCAGGAATCCTACCTGTGCTCCGGTCGGTGTTTGACGTAAAACCTTCAAACGGATATCTGAAATATGAATTAGAATTTCCCGATGCAGTCTTAAAACCAGATTCTTTAATTCTTCATTAGTTTTAACAAGTTTTAACTCTTTATATGTCTTCTCATATAGATCGGAAACATAGTGGTCATCACTGATTATAAATCTCTGTTTTTTACGCCAGCCGTCAAAAAGATCTTCTACAAATTTAATTAATAGCTCCTTTTTAGGGCTTAATTTGGGAAATGAATAATAACTGGAACCATCGACTGCTTCAATAGATTTATCGGTCAGTGCCAGTAAAAGTTGTTTTAAAGCATCCAGATCATATTTATCATCTATTTTTACTACATCTACATCCTTGAGAAAAAGTTTAAAGAAATCAAGTAATGATGTATTTTTCTCTTCGGCCTCTGCTATCAATTCGGCAATCATTTCATTTAATGTATTTGAATTCAAGATTTGAGAATAGCCTATATATGATGTCTGCCCGTTAATTAAAATACATCTTTTCACCTTGAAAAATCCTCCTTTTTATTCCTTTAGGTGCTATTATACACGTTGAAGTATTTATATGCAAATTAAATATTAATTTATTCATATTTTAAGGCCTGGATAGGATCAAGCCGGGATGCACGATAAGCTGGATAATAACCAAATAATACTCCAATACTGGTGGTAACTGTAAAGGCCAGTATTATTATCCAGATAGGAATATCTCCACTCCACCAGTTAAAGAATTTACTTATAAACAAATTAGCAGTAAATGATAATATAATGCCGGTAACTATTCCCAGCAGACCGCCCCCGAAGGATAGTACAATAGATTCCAGTAAAAACTGTCTCCTGATATCCTTTCTTCTGGCCCCGATAGCCAGTCTGACCCCGATTTCTTTTGTCCTTTCTTTTACAGAAACCAGCATAATATTCATTACTCCTATACCTCCTACCAGCAGGGAGATAGCCGCAATACCACCCAGAACATATGTAAAAAATCTGACTACTGTATTAAAGATATCGGTCTGCCCCTGCAGCCCTTCATAAGCAAACCTATCCTCACCGGAATCGGCTTTACCGTACTTTTTATTTAGTAGATATTTAACCTGGCTCATGATATCCTTTTCAGTAGTATCCTGATTATAGCTTACAAGTAAAAAATCAACATCCCTGGTTCTATCCCGCCACAGTTCCCTGACAGTAGAAATGGGCATTACAATACTCTCATTACCTATAATTAAATTGGTCTCTGTCTCGGCCAAAATACCGGCAATAACCAGCTTTTTCCCTTCTACATACAGAAACTTCCCGATTAGTGAGGAGTAATCATCAGTTACAATAAGTGATTTTAATAATCTCTCACCTACAACTACAATCCCCAACCTTTTTTCTATATCAGTCTCATTAATGTAGCGTCCATACTTCAACTCAAGATTTGTTAACTTATAGGAAGCAGGCATTACTCCATACACCGAAGACATAGTTTCACGGCTCTGGTACTTGGTGTTTAAATAAAGGCTCTGAAAGGGAAGCACCTGCTCAGTACCAAGGGTTGTCTTTTGCAAATAATCACTATCTGCCAGGCTTAATCTACCCCGGGAACGGTAGGGGAGCTCATAGTTGGAGCCAATATAAATCTGTCTTGTTTCCAGGCTACTGAACTGGCCGTGAACGACCTCCTGGGTACCACTGCCCAGGGAGACCATCAAGATAACAGCACTGACTCCAATGATAATCCCCAGCAATGTAAGAAATGACCTGAACTTATTATTTTTAACACCTTCCAGAGCCAGTCTGAATGTATCGATCATATTCATAAAAGTTTCACCATCCTTTTATTCATAACCAAGAGCCTCTACCGGGTCCATCCGGGCAGCTTTCAGGGCAGGATAAATTCCAAAAAAGAGGCCGACAGCAAAAGTAAAAATAATAGATACTATGACAGCCCAGGAAGGAACTGAAGTTTTAAAATCAACAAAATTATTGGCAATATTTAATACAATTTCACAGCTTAGATAACCTGTTAAAACTCCCAGAAAACCTCCAACAGTACAGAGTACTATCGACTCTATTATAAATTGTATAAGAATATCTATTTTCCTTGCCCCCAGGGCTTTACGTAGTCCAATCTCCCTGGTCCTTTCCGTGATAATAACCAGCATAATATTCATCAAGCCAATTCCGGCAACAACTAAAGTCAAACTCGCTACCCCGCTCAATAACATCATCAGAACGATTTTAATTATTTTAACCTGATCGAGGCCATCAACCCACCCCCTGATATAAAAACGTGATTCACCATTATCTGTAAGACCATGTCTGGCATCCAGCAATTTCTGGATTCTGCTTATGGCACTGGACATAATCTGTCTGTTTTTTAATCTGGCCATTATGATATAACCATCTTCAGCTCCAGTAATCCTCTCCAGAACAGAGATGGGAATAAAAACATTATTTTTATTGACCGAAGCTGGAATAATTGATTTTTCATTCGGAGCCAGTACCCCGATTATAGTAAAGGTATTACTATAGAGAGAAATTTTCTTCCCCAGTGGGTTTTCACCCTTAAATATTTTATCAACCAGATCATGATTGATAACCATAACCTGCTGCAATTTCTCTATATCAATTCCGGTTAAAAAACGACCCTCAGCCAGTTGTACCCCATAAATCTCATATATTTCCGGAGTTGAAGCCAGCACATTACAGTCAACTTCTTTTCCCCTGTAGCCAAGCTGACCACTGTAAAAATAACGGGGAGCCAGGGCTCTAATGCTGTCTCCTTCCTCTCTTTTAATTATTTCCAGATCTTCAGCTCCAATCCGGGCCATAGATC
>JADQBU010000351.1 GCA_016278435.1 Halanaerobiales bacterium | reverse complement strand
TGGCAAATATCCCAGGTCTTCCATCAAAGTAAAAAGAGGAAAGAAAATTGCCATAGGTGGTAACATTACAGAAACAACCCAGGCCATGGTTCGATAGGCACCTGAAATTAAGATACCGTGTAACCATTGAGGTGCATTTGCCCACATAAAGAAATCGGTTAACCGTGCTTCCAACCAGAATAATCCTTTAGCCATGAGGGCAGATGGATAGTTGGCCCCGGCCAGGGTTAACCAGAAAACAAAACCCAACATGAGCAGCATAATCGGAAAACCTAACCATTTAGAGGTAATAATATCGTCTACTTTTTCTCCCCAGCCTCTTTTCCTTTCATCTATATTAACATGTTTAGAAGCTACTTCTTCAGCATACAAATAGATATCTTTTACTAATTGGTCTCTTAATTTTTCTTTCTCATCCTCATTAAAAACATTATCTACCCGCCTGAAAATATTATTTAATTTATTGTTATTTTCAGCCAACTCCATCAGCTTGCACCTCGTGTTCTTTGATTACATTGATATCTTCATCTACATTCATATAATATTTATTTATTGATTTTAAGATTGTTCTATCTCCCTCTATAAGTCTTAATGCCAGCCATCTCAAATTAACCTTATTTGCAATCTCACCTATACTGGATTCTAAAATAGGAACTATTTTTTCTACTGCCTTTTCCACATCTTCAGAATAATTCATTTTAATGGGATAGATATCTATAAAGTCATAACTTATTTTATAGGCCATTTCCTTAATTTCATCCAGTCCTTTTCCATCCCGTGCAACTGCGGGGATAACCGGAATATTTAATTCCTGTTTTAATCCCCCGATATCTATATCAATATTTTTCCTTTTTGCTTCATCCATCAAATTAACACACAGAATTACATTATCAGTCAGCTCCATAACCTGTAGTACTAAATTAAGGTTTCTTTCCAGATTAGTAGCATCAGCCACTACTATAGTGGCATCTGGCTGAGCAAAACATATAAAATCTCTGGCAATCATTTCTTCGGTTGAATTTGATAATAGAGAATAAGTGCCGGGAAGATCAACCACCATAAAATCCTGCCCATTATGTGTAAAAACACCCTGGGCCTGTGTTACAGTCTTTCCCGGCCAGTTTCCGGTATGCTGTCTTAAGCCAGTTAAACCATTAAAAACTGTACTTTTCCCTGTGTTTGGATTTCCGGCTAAAGCAATAACAGTCATATCACGCTCTAACTCTAGATTAAAATTTTCCTTTAAAACATTTATTCCACTCGAATCTGCTGTTAATCCCATTTATATTTCCTCCCAATAATTTTCATACTAAAATATATATAGTTAATCAAGAAACATTGACTAAATCTGTTTCTTCTTTTCTCAAAGCTAAAACGGTACCTCTAATTAAATAAGCAATTGGATCACCAGAGGGGCTTTTTCTTTTAGCTACTACAGTAGTTCCTGGAATAAGTCCTAGATCTAATAAACGTCTTCTCTGGTTACCGCGTGCTGTTAAATCCATTATTTCACCTTTATTTCCAATGGGTAAATCGGTTAAAAACATATATTATCCCCCTTTCATAAAATTATATATTGTTTAGTTTGTTATCTCTCACTAACAATCATCAATTTAGTATCATAATATGCCGTTTTGCTGGTTATGTGCATGTATTGCAAAGAATAAGGAAGGAATTTAAGTGTCCAGATAAAGTTCCAGGAAACAACGAAGAAATAATAAATAATTCTTGCTTAAATAGAAAAAACCGGCTTTTCAGCCGGCGGAAGGAAATATTTGATCTTAGGGATAGGTTTAGAGACTCGGTGTCTTGACATTCAGAACTTTAAATACTTCACCCTGATCAGCCTTTAAAGCCATCTTCGTGTCAGGCGGACAAACAATTATGTCTCTGGCTTTTACTACCTCTTCATCATTACCAATCCGCAGGGTCCCCTTACCCTCCACAATATAGAAGAAGACATCTACGGGCACAGAATGCTCGGGTACTTCATCACCTGGTTTCAAAACCAGGTTCATTACCCGGGTATTTTCATGTCTAATTAACTGTTTTGCTACAACTCCTCGTTTATTCTCTTTCCCTTCAATTTCATCCATCTTAATAATTTTCATGTATAAAACCCCTCCAGTCATTTTAAAGATATTATAATAAATTTCCGCGGGAAGTTCTATGATGTATCTCACAGTTTAAATCAGGAATTTATATACTGAACAGAGGGCCTCCTGTTGCCAGAAGATCATCCAAATACCCCCTTATTTCTAATGATATTATTACCTTTAATTATAAATTCTATCAATTTAATTAACATCTCTTTATAAAATAAAGTTGACTTAATTAATAGAATAAGGGACCAGCATTAAGCTAGTCCCTGACTTAAAGGAGGAGGAAAATACAATTTTATTTATTCTTCGTAATAAGCAGAATATCCCGGGCCATACCTGGAAATAGTGGTTGTATTTGTTTCAACAGTTATCTTTTCCAGGTAAATATCGTACTCATGTAGCCACCTCTGCCTGGCGGATAAATCATATGGTTTATTATATCCGGCGGGTTCCATTGCAATAAATATATAAGCTTCTTCACCTGTATCAAGTTCCTGCATGCTAATATCAGCACTTTTCTTCTTATTATCGAGAGAAATTTTAACATCATTACTCCATCCCGGTGGTGTAATTAATACTTTCTGCATGGGGAGTAAGGTTTTAATCTTAAAATTAAGTTCATCAGCCTCTTTATTGCCAGTATTTTTAATAATCAGAGTACTCCAGAGGTATTGGTCTTCATTAACTTTTTCTTCCGTATCTACATTCTCCACATCCTTATAATTTTCAGCAAATCTCTGGGGACCTCCCACAACATGTGATATCTGGAATCCAGGTGTTCTCAACAATTCAGCATTCTGATTGGCAGTACCACGCGCTCCAAAAGCAATCGTAAAAATCCAGATAACGAGTGCTGCAGCAACTCCAATTTTCAAATAAAATATTGCCTTCTCTTTCCATCCGGAATTTGAGTCTGTACCATCATAAGCCATTTATTAAATATGCCCCCTTTTGGAAAATAGGTTAATTATGTTAGTTTAATCCTTCCTTTTAATTATAAACAAAATGTAAACAAATTGCAACCTTTTTTTATATTTTATTTATATTCTTATTAATTTTGTAACAAAAAGGATTCTGTATCTTTTCCCAGAAGTATTATATTAAATAAAAACCGGGGAAGGGGATCTCTTTGGATTTGAATAATAAGAATATCTTATTAATTGAAGATGACAAGCATATTTTTGAATTAATTAAAGCCATGTTAAAGATATATGATATAAACCTGATTCATAAAATCGATGGGATATCTGGTTTAAAAGAAGCCCTGGCTAATGATTTTGACCTGATATTA
Organism: Halanaerobiales bacterium; assembly: GCA_016278435.1. GTDB lineage: Bacteria > Bacillota > Halanaerobiia > Halanaerobiales > JADQBU01 > JADQBU01. The sequence continues at coordinate 9,614 of JADQBU010000351.1, read as the reverse complement.
CTGGATATTATGCTTCCCCTGAAAGATGGGTGGGAGGTTTGCAGAGAGCTGATGAGAAAGGATGTAAATACACCTATTATTATGTTAACTGCTAAAGCAGAAGAAGCTGACAAAGTACTCGGTTTAGAACTGGGAGCAGATGATTATGTTACAAAACCATTTAGCCCCAGAGAACTTACTGCCAGAATTAAGGCTGTCCTGAGAAGATTTGATAAGACATCTCCTTCTCACCGGGGAAAAGAAGAACTCAAAATTCCGGAGCTTGATTTGAAAATTGATTTAAAAGGCTACAATATATATATTAAAAATAACAAAGTTAATCTAGCACCAAAGGAATTTGAACTGTTAACATTTATAGCCCGTAATTCAAATCAAGCTTTTTCAAGGAAAGAACTACTACAAAAATTATGGAGCCATGATAATCACAGAGATACAAGAACTATCGATGAACATATAAAGAGATTAAGAAAAAAATTAAAGAAAGCAGATATAAAATACCAGCCTATTAAAACAGTCTGGGGGGTGGGATATAAATTTGAAATTATGGAATAAACATATAAGATTTAACCCCAGTAGTTTTTTTGGAAGGCTGATGATTTACAATATTATTATAATTTTCATATCACTGTTAGTTATTGGAGTTATTTTTGGTTACTTGATACAAAATTATTATTATGGTTTAAAGGAATGGAAGGCTACTACTAATAGTAGAAGAATCGCCCATCTTGTAAGTAAAAATATTTCTGATGACAGTCTAAGTAAAGAAAATTTGGATAAAACGGGGGAAGAAATTAATACGATTTCACGTTCTTCTAACATGGAAATCGGCATCATGAATACCGAGGGGAAAATTTTGTTGAATACATCAAATATTAAAAATTTTCATCTCACACTGGAAAAAGCAGAAATCAGGGAAGCATTAAGGGGTAATCACGTCTCAAGAAAAATTGTAGGGCCCGAGAATAAGTACCTGTTAATGATATTCCCCCTTGTTGAAAAAAAAGAGAATATCGGTAGTATCGTAATCGGTTCACCTAATACAGATAGAAGCAAAATAATGGGTAGTATCATAATTCAGACTCCTCTAGATAGTATAACTGATACAATTAATAATATCTTCAAACTGGTTTTTTACTCTTCTCTTATTGCCCTGACAGCAGCCTTTTTAATCAGTATTACTTTTGCCCGCCGGGTTACAAAACCCCTGGCAGATATAAATAAGGCTGCCTTGAAAATTACTAATGGAGTATTTACCCAGGTTAAAACCCCTGATAACAGCAGTGAAGAAATCAAACATCTCGCAAAAACTTTTAACCAGGCTGTGAAACAAATCCAGGAAAATTTGCAGCAGAAAAAGCGGCTGGAAAAAATGCGCAAGGAATTCGTTGACAATATTTCCCATGAATTCCGGGCACCACTCACCTCTATTAAAGGTTTTTTGGAATTGATGTTGGAACAAAACCCTGTTCAAAATGAATCTAAAGAATATGCACAAATAATGTATGAAGACACTAAATATCTTGAACACCTGGTTTCTGATTTGTTGACTCTGGGCCAGCTTGATTCAGAAAATATATCCCTGCACAGAGAAAATACTACCGCAATAAAGATAATCAGTAAAGCCCTGAACTCACTGAAAAATAAATATGAAGAAAAAAATATCCAGATGAACGTAGAAATTGCAGAAGAAACCCCTGATTTATACGTGGATCCTGACCGGATTCACCGGGTTATGATTAATCTTCTTGAAAACGCAATATTCTATTCCCCACAAAAAGGCAAAATAACTATTCAGGTAACAACAAAAAATCAACAATCAATTAAATTTTCAATAGCTGATCAGGGGCCAGGAATCCCGGAAAATCTTACAGATAAAATATGGCAGAGATTCTACAAAGTAGACAATGCCCGCACAAGAAAAAATAATGGAGGAAGCGGTCTGGGCTTATCTATTGTAAAAAATATTATTGAGAGACATGGTGGTGAGATAAAAGTAAATAAAAATTATAAAGATGGAGCAAACTTCATTTTTATATTATCTGATAAATCTATAAAATAAATAGAAAAAATGTGATAAATATCATATATAGAAACCCCTTTTTAAGTTAAAATAAAAATGCAGAAATATATTCTTTTTGGGGGGAAAATAAAATGGATAAAAGAGAAGTAATCGATAAAGCTGCTTTTGAAATTGTAGTGGAAAAGGGGTATGAGAAGCTTACTATGAAAGAAGTATCCAGAAAAACCGGCCTGGCTTTGAAGGAAATTGAAAGCATTTACAGCAGTAAAACAGAACTCATCAATAGTCTGCTGACATCTATTCTGACTAAAAAACTTGATTTTCTTAAGAGTTTAAATAAATCAGAAACTACACTACAAAAAAAGTTAATTAATCTACTTGATCACCATTTTGATTATCTTGCGACCCACCCCCGGATTGCTGAACTTGTCATCGATAAAACCATGCTATCCCGGGAACACAGCCTACCGGCAATAGATAACTTTATCAATGAATTTCCAGCAGAGCTATCTAAAATTATTGACCGGGCAGTACAAAATAATGAGATACGTAAGGTCGATACCCGGCTAGTAGCCAGTGCCATGTTCCACGCCATTCACGGGGTCACCCTGAAAGTAAAATATGATGAAAATTACAATTACCCTCAGGCCAAGCGGGAATTAATCAACTTATTCTGTATCGGGGTGAAAAGCTGAGGCTTTAATCTAAATCAGCTCTGATAACCTCAGTCCGGTTTCTCCCGCTATCTTTAGCTTTATATAGAGCAGTATCTGCTCGCCTGCCAGGTCAAACATTACCAGTGAAAACTCGGGCATCTCCCTGAATCGAATTCTTTAAATAGACAATAACAAAACTACTGGCAGCCAGAAATGTTAATAAAATCAGTGTTATCAGAATTAGTTTGCTGGATTTATTTAACATAAAAACTCCTCACAATCAGCTGTAATAATTATATTCTAACATAATTCGCTACTTTTTCCCTTGATATTTATCACAGTCTCTTCTTCTGGCAAAATCAGTAATAGCAAAATTATATCAGGAAATTACTCAATAACAGAAAAACCGGGAAAACTCCCGGCCTCAAAGTTAAAGATTTTTTAATTTACACTTCTTTTGTGCCTTAAAAAAGAAACTCGGTCTGTAGGAAAAGTGCATTATCCCTCATTCTCCCACCTTCAAGGGCATAATCTAACCCTGCTTTAATATTTACTCTATCAGAATAATCATAGCTAATCCGGGGTTTAGCCCACAACTCCTCCTGTGCAAGAGCATAATAAAAGTTCAGCTCTGTGGAAAGAGTGCTGCGCAAAAAATCCCTTTTAATCAATAAGGTAGCAGTATTACTAAACTCATCCTGAATAATATTCTCTTCATAGTCAAGTACTGCCTCCTGCAAAAACTGCAGGCTGTAAAGATAATCCCCCCGGGTATAATCGATTCCAAACAACCATTTTAATATATCTCTCTGCACGGTCCCATCTGGATACTCAGTAAATTTTCTGATGTTAAAATATTTTCCTATCATATAAGCTGTCTCTCCCCTGAAAACAAAGGGGCCACGGGCTGTGCTGATACTCCCCCCCACCAAAGGCAGCCGGTGATAATGCTGTGATACTTTCATCGTTGCTGGATTTATATGCATTGTAGGTCTGTCATCCCAGAGATAAGCGGCAGCCAGCTCATAATCGTATTTTGAACCCAGTGAAGAATATCTTACAGCAACTTCACTGTTTTCCAGTTTAGATTCTAACTTTTCTGCCGGATTAATTTTAATATTACCCGGTAGATTTAATTTATCCTTAATACTATCAGAAAATATACCCTGGTCAAAAACTGCTGCTTTAAATTCAGGAATCCAGATTACTTCCAGGTTATCAGCACCCAGATAAATATTTGCCCTCGCAGCATTTATATTCTGAAACTGATCTCCATATTCAACTACCGGATAATGTTTTAAATCAGGTGGGTTAATAAGATTAGTAACTATCAATCCATCAGCCTTCCCCCAGGTAACCCGCTGTTTCCCTAACCTGAGATCAAATTTGTTAAAATAAAGGTCGTAGTACCCTTCCTTTAATTCGATATCTCCTTCATCAACTTCAAAATTATAAGTTATTAATGGATTAAGATAAAGCTCACCAGGGCCTATATCTTTTTCTATCTCGAAATCCAGGGCCAGGGAAAGGTCACTATTACTATCTTCATCCAGATTGTAACTAATATAATTGGTTAGTTTTCCTGCCACATATGCCGGACGCGCCAGGCCCTGACCGGCTACCAGGACTAACAATAATAATGCTGTCACAGTAATAATCCCAATCTTTCTTTTCATAAACATAAATATCAACCTCCCGTGGATTCTAACTGATTATGTCATACGGTACTTTGTTATCAGAAAAATGTTCCATTGACACAATTCAGGTTATAATCCCCTTTTCATCATTCTCTCTGTAAACATATCTTCTGTTACATCGATATTGTAACTGACATTACTCAACTGTATCCTGGTCCGGTGATCACTTTGAACATTATGCATCTCACTGTTAAAAATGGTCAAAATCCCATCAACCTCTTTATATTCTTTATTCTCAAGTACTTTAAGTAGCTTACCCTCCCTGTCATAAAATTCCTTTTTTAAGCCAATCCATTTATCCTTGATAACCCAGGTAACAGTCCGGCTATATATGTAATCTTCTTCTACCGGGACACTCTTAATAACATAACATTCCTCCCCTTTCAGTTCCTCCTCCCTGAGTAACTGGTGTTTATCTTCGTTCAGGTTCCTGTCTCCCAGATCATCATAGGTGAAATCCGAACCCATAAAATTGTCACTTCTGTTTTCAGCCGATATTCTTTTAACCTTCCTCAGTGCCGGCAGATAAATCCACTGATCATCACTACGTTTATCAACATAACTCCAGTTCATAAATGAGGTCCCCCGGACATCCTGGGGGGAGATAAAGAACATAATCTTTTTTTCAATCTGGCCAAAACTTTTTTCATACTGTTCGATCTCCCTGATTCGCTCATCCCCAAATTTATTTATCAAAACCATCTTTAGCCTGGACTGCCGGCTATCACCTTCAGTCCGGTTATAAACCTTTTCCATGATCTCTCTACCTGTAATATCTGCCGCTGTAATCACTCCCGGATATATCCCGGCGAGCAGGCTTATCAGTAGAAATAATATAGTTAACTTTTGCATTAATTTCATTTCTCTCTACCTCCTGTTTGGTTTTAATACTAATTATTAAGTTTACCTCTCTTTCCAAATATAAAGTCAGGTTGATACTTATCGATTAAAGCTACTACGAGAGTCAAAGTTAATAGAAAACTATTGAACATCGATAAAGAGACCAACCATCCCAGTTCCCTGTTGGGAGGAAAACTGGAAAAGAGCAGAACCAAAAATCCCGAGATTACTACCAGAGCATTAAAAGCGATAGCCCGACCGGATTGATTCATGGTTTTACGAGCTGTCTCCATCTTATCCAGGCCAAGTTGTCCATACCGTCTATATTTTGACAGCAGATGAATAGAATAATCTATACCCATCCCCACTACTATACTTGAAATCAGAGCAGTTGTTGTATTCAATGAGATATTCAAAATTCCCATCACGCCAAAGTTAATCACTGCCGTTATTGCAATCGGTAGACTTCCCAGGATACCTGCTACTGTACTGCGGAAAAGTAATCCCAGCAAGATTACAACTCCAATTAATGAGATTACCAGACTCTTTACCTGTCCGATCAGAATCAGATCTGTAAAGACCATATTGGTATAGGCTGAACCGGCATAATCGATCTTAAAATCAGCTATATTACTTGCTGCAGCAAATTCATCGATTTTCTCTATTGTTTTACGGATTAAACGAGCATTATCACTTTTTAAATTTACCCTGAGATTTAAACGGCGGTAGTTGTAATCTATTACCCGGTTTAATTCTTCCGGGTCTCCTGACATTGAATATAATAATAGATACTGGGCGACCAGTTCCCGGGAACCAGGAATCCTGTTATACTGCTCATCATTCTCATTCATCACCTTATTAATCCGACGCAGAAAATCAGTTACGGCAAAGGTATCCCCAACACCGGGCATCACTTTCAGTTCATCCTGGAGTTTCTGGACAGTCTCTAAATACTCTGGATTCTTGAGCTCATTATCCTGGTCTGCTTCGATTATTACATTTAAATTAGTTGTTCCAGCAAAATGCTCATTGATGAAATTATTGGCCTGAATTATCTCCTCGTCTCTGGCAAATTTACTCAACAGGCTGGAATCTATCCCTACCCGCTGTAACCCGACCAGGCTCAGAATCACGATTATCACGGAAATAACAAATATAACCCTTTTATGACCTGTTACCAGATCAGCCAGATTATAGAAAAAATTACCCTGTTTACTGGCTTTTCTCTTCCTGTTAGCCGGTAAATTTAGAATCTGCAGGCCAGCTGGAATAAAGAACAGGGAAAAGACCATAGCCGCCATCACACCAAAGGCTGTAAAAAGTCCAAAATATTTAATAGGAAAGACTTCAGAAGTCAAAAGTGATATAAAACCAACCGCGGTAGTAACTGAAGTCATCACAACAGGCTTCCAGAGTTGATCTACCATATCTTTGATAGCTTCCTTCTGGCCCAGTTCCGGCTCATTCCTGATTCGCTGCTGCAGGTGGCTTAAGAGGTGAATCCCATCAGCTACCCCGAGGGCAATCAGCATTACCGGTATCATGGTGGATACTGAATAAACCGGTATTCCCAGAAATGACATTAGACCGAAAGCCCAGATGGTACTGAATAATACCACACCCAGAGTAAGAAGAGTACTTTTTAAATTACCAAATGTCAGCATCAGAACTATAACAATAACAAGAATGACAATAGGAACCATCTTTTTCATATCACGGGGCATCAAGCTGGCCAGTGTTCCTTCAACAACAGGTTGACCTGCCACATAAATCTCTTCCGGCCCCTCTTTTCCTTTCAGCACTTCCTTGACTCTGTTATAAAGAGCCATCCTATCTATCGAATCATCTTTTAACTCTGCCATAATCAGCGCCGACTGGTTATCCGTAGAGATAAATCTACCCCGGATCATTTCATTGTCATCTACCTTTTTTCGTAAATTCTTTATTTCATTTTCAGTTTCAGGTATCCCTTTCATAAAAGGTTCTACTTCCAGGCCAAAGTCAGACCCGGTAATATTATCAGCTGTTGTAATACTGCGGACATCTGCCGGATTTATTCCTTTCAGCTTCTGGATTTCTTCAGTTATATCATTGATTTTTTGCAGTGTATGTTGATTATATATACCCTCTTTATTGCTGACTGCTACTATAATGGCATCATCAATATTAAATACATCTTCATAGTAATTACTCTTTTTGAAAGCAGGGTGGTCTTCCGGCATATATTTATCCAGATTTGTTTCAATACGCGCTTTCTCAACTATAAAATATGTAAAAAACCCGGTAATCAGTAGCAAAATCATCATAACCAATAATGGCTTTTTAAGTACAAATTCTGTAATCCTCTGCACCATATAACCCCCTCTTTTTACAAATTTGTGAATGAATTTATTCTTAAATTACATTCATTGCAACCACACCCTGAATGAACAGTCATTCATTTTCCGCAATAAAAAGCCTCCTTCTCTTAAATATTTAATCCCCTCTTCAACAACTTCAATAATTCCTCAGGTGCACTATCAAGTAATGTTAGATTATCATTTTTAATCGCTTTTTCTACTACCCCCTGAATTGCACCAAAGATAATAGCAGCAGTAATCTCCGGATTACACTCTTTAACTTCTCCATTTTTTAGAGCATCTGTTAACAGATAATCAAGTTTATCCGGTATAGCATAAAGATAATCTCCAATTGCTTTAGAACCTGATTTACGGGGAAATTCCTTTTCACTGACCAGGATTTTCCCGGTATCTGGATTATCCTTGATCTCATTAAAATGCTTTCTTAAAAATATTTCGAGTTTTTCCCAGAAATCGGCCTCTACATTCTTGACCTGCTCCAGATAAACCATTCTTTTTTCCAATTCTACAGCAAAAATATATTCCAGTATATCTTCCTTGGAATTGAAATAATTATAGATTGTCCCCACAGCTATACCTGCTTCATCAGCAATACGGGAAGCCTTCGTATTATAAAATCCCATTTCGGCCATGACTTTAATGGCTGCTTTTCTGATCAGTTCCTTTTTGTTTTCTTCCATAGCTTGCAGTTCCCCTCTTGGTGAATGATGATTCATTCATAATATATCAAAATATCCTTTTCCTGTCAAGTTAAATATCTATTCACGGTCAAATTACATCATTCATATATTATTTATAAAACGAAAGAAGGTGTTTATATTGCCGGAAAATAATGATTTTGATCAGGGCCAGGTTGAAGGGAAAAACGAAGAGGAATCTAAAGAGAAAAAAAATAAATCATCCAATAATTCGAACAAATCAAATCAACAATCCAAACCTGCCCCGAATAATAATATGGAATACATCCTTTTTTTAATTCTAATACTACTGGTTATGGGTAATGCCAACACTTTAGATAAATACTTTGAAATCTTAAATTCACATACATCAATGTTAAATAACACACTTAATATCTTATCCAGTACAGCAGACGGCTTAAAATTTGCCTTACAAGCACCACAAAAGAGCAAGAGTGAAATGAATCTTCAGTAAAGAGTTTTCATTCTTTACAGAACTGTCTCCATAAACCCACCTCAAATATCCTCAATTTGACAGACACTGTTATAAATGTTAAGGTTAAATAGGACGTGACAGTAGAAAAATATTTAAATTTGAGGTGAAAAATTTATATGTCAATTATCGGAAAGGCTCAGGCTCTTGGTGAAGAAATCATGGATTCATCAGAATACAGTGAAATGAAAGAAACAGAACAGGCTATCTATCAAGATGAAACAGCTAAAAACCTGCTAAATGATTTTCAGTCAAAGCAACAGAGATTACAGATGGCACAGACCAATGGCCAGCAGGTCACTCAAAAACAGCAACAGGAGCTACAGGCACTTCAAGCCAAAATGCAGAACAATGAAAAGATAAAAGAATTTATGGAAGCACAACAGCAATTTAACCAGGTAATGCAAACTGTTAATCAAACAATATCAAATGTCCTAAGTGGTGAAAATACAGAAGAATAAATAAAAACGAGGGGGCGAACCCCCCTTTTTTTATTTTATATTTATTCCACTATGATTTACCTCACGCTATTAATGGTATTTAACAATAATTAATTAAATTCAAAGGAATCTACCATCTCATTAACTATTTCAAGAATTTGTTGATATTTATCCTGGGTAGTGTAATAAACTATTCCATATTCAGTATCATTATCGAAATTTACTACCTCCAGCCCCATTAATTTAATACTATCAATAACAGTACTGGCATCTTCCTCCCCCATCGGGGTTAAGGGACCACTTGCCACTACCTTGAAAGCATTCTTTCCCTTGAATAAAATTTCTTGATTAGTTTCTACTGTTACAGCCGTAGAATAATTATTGATCCGGTTGTTCCACTCACTAACTATATCATCCCATAAGCCACTGGT